>JBBRTR010000013.1:0-33643 GCA_038244215.1 Bacteroidales bacterium | reverse complement strand
CATATTGAGACAAATATACAAATATTAATCCATAACACCAAAGAAATGGTGTATTATATTATTCCAACTACTTATTATTGATATATTTGTTAATTCATTTATTAATTGTTCTATTTTGACCCCCAAACCCCCAAATGGGGGCTTAAGAGTGAAATTAGAAGGTGATTTACATAAATTTATTTTTTAAAAAAACTTTGTCTTAAAGCCCCCATTTGGGGGTTTGGGGGTCAAAGCCAAAATATAACATTAAATATTATTACATACTTATTTTATCATTTAAAAACTATGAAACCCTCTAAAAGTCTTTCTTAAAAAAAAACTTTATGAGGGTTTTATGTAAAATTCGACCACAATGAAAACCAGCTTACGATTACTCACAGTTACTATAGGCCTTGTGATGAGCCTGCTGCTTCAGGCACAACCAAAGCAATTTAATGATCCGACCATTTTGTCTTTCGAAAATAGTGTTTCACCCGCAGTTGGTGATGCACATTCTCAGCTTTCATTAAATACAGAACATTTTAAACATCTAAAGAGTAGTTTAGATTGGAAATGGAATGCGCCTTTGGCTCAATGGAGTATCAAACAATCCATTGGTTATAAACCTCATAATCCTAAGAGTAAGGATAATGCTGTTTCTACTTTTGTATTTTGGATCTATTCAAAGAGTTCAATAAAAGACGGCAAATTAAAAGTGGAGTTTTTAAAACAAGGTCGTGTATGCTCGTTTTTCGAATATGGTTTGAATTTTACGGGTTGGCGCGGAGCATGGATTGCTTTCGATCGTGACATGCAAGGAAAACCCGAAATGGGGATGGATGAGATGCGCGTTACAGCACCCGATACCAATTCGGGTGAATTGATTTTCGATCACATCATGTTAGCTCCTTTGGAAGATGTTCGTCAACATACCGCTGATTTACAGGCGCCTTATATTAATCCGGAAACAACCAATCACTGGCTGATTTTACTATCTTCATGGCAATTAAAATTTGATACGGAGTTGAAACCGGCTGTCACTTCAACAGAACAAAAAAGTATCAACGAAATTCAAAACCGACTTACCGAAATGCTGTTGAAAGGTAAAAAAGCAGTAGCTGTAAAAAAACTCGCTGATGCTGTGGATGAATATCAAATTCACCAAAACCCGGATGGAACATTGAATGGTTTGCCCATTTTCTTCGAGCGTTACGGTGAGACTTATGATCATTTGGGAGCCGAGAATTACAAAATCCTTTTTGATAATCCAATGGGCTTATCAAAGTGTAATCAGCTGATGCTCAAGTTGGCTGTATCTTATAATATAGTTACAAATCAAGCTGAAAAAGCCCAAATTGCAGATTTGTATGTTTTGTTGATGCGTCATTTTCTCGATCAGGGTTTTCAGGCAGGTAGTGCATTGGGAACATTGCATCATTTGGGCTATAGTATACGAGATTTTTATCCGGCGGCTTTCCTAATGAAGCAACCCTTGGTTGCCGCTCATCTCGATGTACAAGTCCAGCAGGCTATGGAATGGTTTTCCGGAACGGGCGAAATTAAAACCAAGCCCACAGAGCCCGGAATGGATGTAGATGCTTTTAACACCAGTTTAGTCGGCAGACTTTCAAGTATTTTAATGCTGAAAGATACACCCGAAAAAACCAGGTATCTCTACGCTTTTACTCGCTGGATTGATAATGGCTTTTTGTATACCGATGGAACGAGTGATGCTTTTAAACCCGATGGATCTATTTTCCATCACCGGGGCAATTATCCCGCTTACGCCATTGGGGGTCTTGAAGGTGCTGTTACGGCTAATAAATTGTTATGTAATACCGATTATCAATTAAATACCCTTGGTCGTGAGCATTTGAAAAAAGCCTTATTGGCTATGCGCAATTATTGTAACCTTCAAACCTGGCCACTTTCACTTTCAGGTCGTCATCCCGATGGTAAAGGGCATCTTATCCCCGAACATTTTGCTATGTTAGCCTTAACCGGCACTCCAGATTATTCTCAAAAAATTGACAAAGAACTGGCTGCTTCTTATTTGCGGTTGGAAACAAAACCTTCAACAAAATACAGTAAACTTTTTAAGGAGGCTGGAATTGAAGCCGCTCTTGCCCCTACTGGAAACTGGAGTTACAATTATTCCTGTCTGGAAGTTCATCGTCGTGACAATTGGTTAGCTACAGCTCAGGGCTTTAGTCGGTACTTCTGGTCCACTGAAATTTACGTAGGAGCAAATCTGTATGGACGTTACCTGAATCATGGTAATTTACAAATTTTGGCAACGGGTGATCCGATTTCCAACTTTGGTTCGGGTTTAATCAAAAAGGATGGGACTGGAATCACTTCCCCGGCACTACAGCAGCAGTTTTGCCCTTGAAGGAATTGCGAGCTGATGTAAAAAATCTGGATGCTGACTCAGGCTATGAAGAAATGTTGCTTTCCGACGAATCGTTTGCCGGAAGTCTTTCTTCACAGAATAAACAAGGCATTTTTGCCATGAAATTGCACGAAAACCCAAAATATAACGGTTCACTTCATGCCCGTAAATCCTATTTCTTTTTTGATAACCGTGTAGTTGCTTTGGGTTCTGGAATTTGTTCCGATTTACCCGGAAAGGAAGTTCATACTACGCTGTTTCAGGTTTATTTGCCAACACCCGAAACTGCTATCGATGTGAATGGCGTTCAAATTACTCAGTTTCCGTATTCACAAAGCTTGAATAAGGCTAAATCTTATCTTTCAGACGGATTAAACAACTGGTTTTTTGTAAAAAGCGGTAAAGTGGAGCTAAGTAAATCACTTCAAAAATCGTTTGATCAGGCAACGGATGCCCCGACTCAGAATAATTTTGCATTGGCTGCGATTAATCAGGGAACAGCACCTAAAAATGCCGATTACGAATACATGGTGTTGATTCAGCCCAAAGCTGACGAACTAAAATCTACAGTCGGAGCTTTTGGTTCAGCGAAAAAAATGCTTTATGAAGTACTGGAAAAAGATTCTATGGCTCATATTGTGAGTGATATAACAACAAATTCGGTAGGCTATGTGCTTTTCGAAGCCGGAAAACTGAATGTAAAAACTGATGTTTTAGCAGTAGATAAACCCTGTATGCTGATGACCACAAAGTTGGAATCAAATCGTATGGCATTAAGCGTGTGTGACCCTGATTTACATTTTTACGAAGGGAAAGCAGAACAGAAAGTCGATTCAAATGGCAAAACCATTGAAAGAAGTGTGTATTCAATGTCATGGAAGGACAATGAATCGAAGGAATCGGAATTAGAATTACAAATTACCGGAAAATGGAAAATGGAAAATAATTCAGAATATATTTCAATACTTAGCACTGATAATAAGGTGACTAAGTTGAAAGTTAAATGTCAACATGGATTTTCAAGAGAAATAATCTTAACGAAATTATAGGTAAAGTATTCATTTTATCGTAATGGATTAATCTCATTTGCCATTTTTGTTGAATTTGGCGAATAACAATAAAAACATTTCATTTTATTCATAATTTTAACTTTATAAGCAATAAATTATATTTGAGATATCTTATATGCCTCAATAGCTTTCAATAAAAAATCAGGAGCAGCACAGGGTTTCCAGCTTTCACGTCCAACAAATGCAATTTCAGTTTCAGCTTCATTAATTAACTGATTCTGTTCATTGTACAAATGATATGTGAACCACATTCGCACACCTTTTATCGCTTTCAATCTTGTTCTTACCGTCAATAATTCATCATAACGAGTCGTTTTGATAAATTTGAAGTTCATAGTAATAACCGGACACATCACTCCGGCTTCTTCAATTGAATTGTATGAGACGCCGATGCTTCGCAATAATTCCCAGCGAGCTGCTTCGTAATATTTTACATAATTGGCATGATGCATGGTTCCCATCTGATCGGTATCAGGATATGCCACCCTGAATTTATAGTCGTGTGTAATCATTTTTATATCTTTTATTCCCCTTTAGGGGTCAGGGGTAATTAGTGATTGCAAACATGAGCTTCAGCACTGTTGTGACTTTCGTGAGCTGCACAACTTGAACCACCATCGCTGATTTCACCGGCCAGAAACTCTTTTACTATTTCATCAACATCGCCTTTACAATTACGAATAACTTCGATTTTTTGCGAAGCAAGTTTATTGATAGCGCCGTCACCAATTCCGCCGGCAAGCATAATACCCACACCCATTTCTGCTAAATCATACGCAATATTTGATTTACAACCACATCCTTGAGGTGATTCAAGTTTCTGTTTATCTAACACTTCATTATTTTCTGAAACAAAAAAAATCGTGTAGAATTCGCAATGTCCGAAATGATCGTCAATGCGGTTGTTTTCTTTTGTTGGTACTGCAATTTTCATTTTTCTTGATATTTCTTGTCTGTTATTATTCTTGATTATTTAAGTCTATCAGCTAAGTTTTTCAGCTCCTCTATATATTTCTTCTATTTCGAGTGCAACTACACCGTGACCCGGGAAACGTTTGGGATTCCAGTTTTTCATATCATCAAACAATTCACCTTCTTCATAATAGTTCAGAGAGCCTTTTAGTTGAAATGATTTACCATCCTTGGTAATGAAAAGAAAGGATGCTTTGCTACCCGATTTGATATTTTTCATCGTTTTGTCGAAATAATTATTTGCTACCAATATTACAGTATCACCATAGCGGGCAACACTATTTACATAAATCGAGTTTGGTGTTCCATCCGTACTTACCGTAGTAAAAATAGATGTCTTTTGTCTGTTTTCCCAAGCCTCATTTACTATTTGTGGCACTGTAATTTTGTTGTTCATTTATACGTTTTTTTGTTGCTAAATTTATTCAATATTAGTATTATAAGCAAACGAGATAGTTCCGATTCGGGTGCATCTACCACTTTTGTACCGAATTTAGTTTTAAAGCAGATTTCTTTACTGATAGATTGATTTTCAAAAGTACTAAAATTATACTAAATTCTAAACATTTCATATCCTATTTGTTACTCTAAAAATTAAAATCTACTTTTGCGGGTAAATAAAAATCAACTTGCAAAATGACAAAACTTATCATTTTTGATCTCGACGGAACACTTCTCGATACCATTGAAGATTTGGCAAATAGTGTAAATTTTGCTCTAAAGCAACATAATTTTCCAACTCATAAAATTGAAGACTATAATTTCTTTATTGGAAACGGAGTTAATAAATTACTGGAAAGAGCTTTGCCGGAGGTTCATCGGAATATTGACATGGTTTCGATGATAAAAGTTGACTTTATGAAACATTATTTTGCACATTCTGACGAATTTACAAAACCTTACAAAGGAGTTTCGGAATTACTTTATACGCTTTACAAAGAAGGCTTTCAGCTGGCTGTGGCATCCAACAAAGTACATGCCGCTACTGTGGAATTAGTAAAGCAATTCTTCCCCGAAGTTAAGTTTGTGTGTGTTTTAGGTCAACGTGAAGGATTTCCGGTGAAGCCGAATCCTTCCATACTCAACGAAATAATTGAAAATGCCAAAGTAGAAAAGAGTGAAGTGCTCTACGTTGGCGATTCGGGTGTGGATGTTGCCACTGCGCTCAATGCTAAAGTTCCTTTTGTTGGTGTTTTATGGGGATTTCGTCCACGGAAGGAACTTGAAGAAATTGGTGCAAGTGTTTTTGTTGCAAATACGGACGAATTGTACCGGATTATAAAATCATAAAAAAGCCCGCAAAATTATTCGCGGGCTTTTCTTATTTCTTTTTAGCTTTATCGAAACAATTATGAAAATAAAGAAACTGGTATTGAATCGAATTTGTCCAATAATCCCAATTATGCTGTCCGGGTCGTTCAATATAATCATGATCGATGCCAAGTGACAAAAGCCGGCGATGCAAGCCAGCATTTATTTGGTAGAAAATGTCGGAAACGCCACAATCGATAATCAGATTCAGATCCTTGTTTTTCAAATTAGTAACTAGATTTACAACGGAACGATTATCCCATTCATCCTGATGGGTATCCATATCTCCAATTCGTAAAGCAATATCGTACTTTTTAGTTGAAGTGCGCAAATCAACACCACCACTCATACTTCCAGCATTTTGAAACAAATTAGTGTTTCGAATAGACAGATATAAAGCTCCATGACCTCCCATACTCAATCCCGTAATTGCTCTTTCCGACCGATTTGGAATTGTTGAATAATGGGAATCTATATACGGAAGTAATTCTTTAGTAATATAGGTTTCATACTGAAAAGTTGAATCCAAAGGACTATCCATATACCAACTGCTGTAGCCACCATCGGGACAAACAAGAATAAACTGATATTGAGTGGACATATTTTTAATATTCGGAACGGTTTTTACCCACTTTGCATAATTATCGCTGTAACCATGAAGCAAATAAATAACCGGATAATGTTTTTTATCTGTATAATTTTCAGGTACAATCACCACATTTTTAATCTCCTTATGCATTTTAGGAGAAAAAACTGAAATTGTATCTACCTGAACACGTGAGAAAGCAGACTGTGTTAGAACAAGAATTGAAATAATAAAAATGAGTCGTTTCATAATTTACATTGGGACTTAATTGTTTGATAAACACAATCTATGTTGC
Organism: Bacteroidales bacterium; assembly: GCA_038244215.1. Classification (GTDB taxonomy): domain Bacteria; phylum Bacteroidota; class Bacteroidia; order Bacteroidales; family Paludibacteraceae; genus Paludibacter. The sequence goes on along the minus strand of JBBRTR010000013.1, from coordinate 27,038 downwards.
AATTGAGAATTTTAAAAGTAGTAACAGTGGAAAATAAATATGAAGTCTTGACACACAAAGATAATGTGTGTGTGTCTATTTTACAAGAAAATGGAGTGAAAAATTGAATGCATTATTTAAAATCAATTGCATTAAATCAATCTTGGATAGCTTTAAGGCATTAATTTATAATTGTTTAGCTTACAATTAATATTGGTATCTTTACATTGTGTCTTACCGAATCAACGGTAGTCCCAAACACAAGATCTTTAAATCCTTTGTGTCCATGTTCTCCCATAACCAGCAAATCAGCGTCCAGTGTCGACATTATTTTTGTTATTCCTTTAGCAGCACTTCCAAACCCAATCTGTATGTTAACAGTATAACCCAAGTCCTTCAACTTGTTTTGGTATTTAACTAAACTATCATTATCTAACTGCGTTTCATAATCCATTGTATTTTTTCCTAAATAAATGGCAGCAGCACTTTCAACTATATGAATAAAGGTGTAAGTTGCCGATTTGCCACCCTGATTTAATGCACTTTTTATTATTTGCTGGTCATGACCTGAAAAATCAATAGCCACAGCAATGTGTTTGTAGCTTATTGAATCAATTTTTTCAAAATCCACAGCTTGTCCATGAGGTAACTGTTTATTTTTTTGTGCAGCAGAAGTTAAAAATGGATGTATAAACACATATGCTAAAAGTGCAATACATGCCAAAGCAATTGGAATTACAAAGGTATAAATAAGAATTTTATTTGCTCCGGCAGCACTAATCCAACCCATAATTTCATCAATTACCAGAAGTATATTCAGATAGACAATAATGGCAGCGCTAATCCATGCCAGAACTTTCACCCAGTTTTTGATCGCAAACTCTTTCATTAGTTTCTTATCAGAATTGAAATGAATAAGCGGAATAACTGCAAATCCTAATTGTAAGCTTAATACTACCTGACTTAAAATTAGTAAACTCCCCAACGCTCTATCACCGAAATAAATAACGGTGAACAGTGCAGGTATAATGGCTAACAGACGCGTAATCAATCTTCTTAGCCAAGGTTGTATCCTTAGATTGAGGTGTCCCTCCATTACTATTTGTCCGGCCAATGTGCCGGTAATAGTTGAACTTTGTCCGGCAGCAATCAACGCAATTGCAAAAAATGTAGGTGCAGCTTTTCCAAATAATTTATCCAACATGATTGAGGCATCCTGAATTTCGGCAATATGAAAATATCCATTTACATAGAATGCAGCAGCAGCAAGTACTAAAATGGCGGCATTTACAAAAAAAGCAAGGTTAAGAGCAATGGTAGTATCTATAAAATTCATTTTAATAGCATTTTTCATTCCCGCAGAGGTTCGATCAAATTGTCGGGTTTGTACCAGCGAGGAATGTAAATACAAATTATGCGGCATCACGGTTGCACCAATAATACCAATGCTTATATACAAGGCATCGCCACTCAGCCCTGTGGGAATAAAACCTTTTAAAACATCAGTATATACGGGAGCCACAATAAACATTTCTATTAAAAAAGAAAAACCAATGATAAATACGAGCGAAACAATGAAAACCTCCATCGTACGCATGCCTTTATTTAATAAGAAAAGCAATAAGATTGTGTCCAAAGCAGTCAGACTTATTCCCCATATTAATGGCAAGCCAAAAAGTAAATTAAGTCCTATGGCCATTCCTACAATTTCTGCTAAATCACAAGCTGCAATAGCTATTTCGGCCAAAATATATAAAGGTATATTAGCCCATTTAGGATAAGCATTTTTTGATGCCTGAGCCAGATCCATTCCCCTTACAATTCCTAATCGTGCACTGAGCGATTGTAAAAGCACAGCAATCAAGTTGGACATCAGCAATACCCAAATTAATTTATACCCAAATTCGGAACCTCCGGCAATGTCGGTAGCCCAATTTCCCGGATCCATATACCCCACACTCACCAAATAGGCCGGCCCTAAAAAAGCCATAAGTTTTCTCCAACCTTTTTTATCTGTCCGCACTGAAGAATGAACTTCGCTTAATGACTCTGATTTCATTTATTTTAAATATAATAATTTACTTCTAAAAGTTTTAACTTAGAATCATCTAACAATTTGTAAAGTCAGATTGTTTATAAGTTCATAATATAATTCAAATCAATTTTTAAAAATTTTTTAATTATGCCTTCAGCAACCGAGGAAAACTATTTAAAATCGTTGTATACTCTTGCAAATCAAGATGGAGAAGTGAGTATATCTGAATTAAGCAATAGGCTTCATGTAAGTATGCCAACAGTAAACAGCATGATTAAGAAACTAAAAGGTCTGGGTTTTGTAAAGTATGAAAAATATAAACCCATTTCATTAACTGAAAATGGTAAGAAAGAAGCTGTTTTCATTCTTCGGAAACATCGATTAACAGAAATGTTCTTAGTTAGCAAAATGGGCTTTGGCTGGGAAGAAGTTCATGAAATCGCCGAACTGCTAGAGCATATTCAATCGGAAATTTTATTTGAAAAAATGGACAAACTTCTGGGATTTCCAAAAATCGATCCGCACGGTTCTCCCATTCCGGATAATAATGGTATAATTAATAGTGTTACAAGCATTAAACTAAGCAACTGTGAAATAGGTGAAAAAGTGAAGTTGATTGCAATTGCTCATTCTTCAACAGATTTTTTAAAATATTTGAATAGCCGCGAATTAAACCTTGGAACTGAACTGGAAATAATTTCAATTGAAAATTTTGACAGCAGCATGACAGTACGTTATAAAGGTCACGCATCTGAAGTATTTTCACAAATTGTTTGTAAAAGTTTGCTTGTTGAACATCTGTAAAAAACTTTTTTCAATAGAAAAGGTAACCAAAAAGTTTGCAAATTGAAATAATAAAAATGAGTCGTTTCATTATTTACAACCTTTTCTTATTTGGCAAAGGTATGGAATTAATTTTTCAAATCAGGCACAAAAACCTGTACCTACTCTGCACAAGCTGTTTTATTTTCATTTTCTAAATTATACTCTACCTTCCTAAAATTTTAAATCGTCGTTTCACAATGTTTCCGTCTTCATCTTCCACAGCCAGAATATGAATTCCTACTGAAGGTGAAACTTCAATTTTGTGGTTTCCTTTTGTTTGGGTAATATATTCGTTGTCAATGTGCCAGAAAAGCATCGCATTTGGATTCCTGTGAACGGCTTCAAAAATCAGCATTCCGAGGTCACCTTCAATGCCTTTTGGGATGTAAATTGCAGAATTATTATCGGGTTCCAGAATATCCAGAACCTGTTCTTTCGGAGCAACACACCCTTTTGAATAAGGCGGAAGCGGCATATATTCAGGATGAATTTTTCTGTAGAAATATTCCTGAGATGGCGCTAAAACAAACCACGAAACAATATGCATTTTTCCAACAGGATAACAGGATGCGGTGACTCTATACGTTTCAGTGGAATCTAAAAAAGCGGATTGGTGAAAAGGACAAATCTTCACTTTGACAGCTTTTTTTGGTACATATTGCATTTCAGACTTGCAATTTTCGCCTGCCCTGAAACCGCTTTGTGTACAAACAGAAATTTTTTCCATATCCGAACGTGGTTCTTCAAACCAGATTGTCGGGTTCAGATATTTGAAAATTTCGAACATAACAGGTGATGCATGAGTTACTCCGGTTAAACCAGGCCTGCCTTCACCGTTTGAGTTTCCAACCCAAACACCAACGGTGTATTGTGGTGTCACGCCAACCGACCAGGCATCACGCGAACCGAAACTGGTTCCTGTTTTCCATGCAATTTTATGCATGGATGCAAAATATTCCCAGCCAATTTCACCCCAAGGTCTGTTTACGGTGGACATTGCATCCAACGCACACCAGACTGCCCCCGCACTCAGTTTTGAATGGTCTGATAAATCGGATTCTTGGTTTTGCTTATTATAAATATATCGCGCTAAACGAAAATCATTTTTTCCGTATTTACCATAATTTATTGTGTATGACATTAGTGATCGACCTAAACTTGCATACATCGAAGTTGTTTCGAATAAACTCACTTCGGCTCCTCCCAAAATCAACGATAAACCATAGTAAGATGGCGGTTGATTTATGCTCGTAAAACCGATCTTTTGTAAAAAACTGAGAAATCTGACTACGCCATATTGTTCAAGTTCTCTTACCGCCGGAACATTCAACGAATGAGCCAGAGCTTCGGCAGCAGGAACAACTCCTGAATAAGTTTTCTCAAAATTTTCGGGAGCATAACTTCCGATTCGGGTTGGAATATCTGAAATCAACGAATTCGGTAACAATTCTCCATCATTCAACATTGCAGCATACAAAAATGGTTTCAGAATACTTCCAGAGCTCCGGTTCGAAACAATATTATCCACATATTGAGCTGTATTTTTTCCCGGAATTTCTACATTGCCAACATAGGCTAGAATTTCACCTGTTTTTGTATTAAGTACCAGTACTCCGATATTATTGATATAATTTTCAGAATAATAGCGTGCAAACTTTGTGGCAACTGAAGTGGCAAACTGTTGAATCTGTTTGTCGACAGTTGTTATGACCCGTTTTCCCGAGTATCCATCGCTTACTAATTTATCGAGTAAATGTGGAGCAAGTTGCGGTAATGCCTGTGGTTTTGAAGGTAAAGGTTCTGATTTTGCAAGTTCGCAAGTTGTGCGGTCTATTATTTTCAACCGGAATAATTTATCCAGCAAACGGTTTCTTTTTCTCAAATAAATTTCATGATTTTTACCCGGAAAAACCAGAGCCGGAGCATTCGGAAGTACAGCTAATGCAGCGGTTTCTCCCCACGAAAGCAAATTTGCCGGGCGATTGTAATAACGCCACGAAGCAGCTTCAAGTCCCACCACATTTCCTCCAAAAGGCGCATGGGAAGCGTACAAATTCAAAATATTATTTTTACTAAAACTCATTTCGAGTCGAAAAGCAAGTATCATTTCATATAGTTTCGAAAAAATATTACGGTCTTTTACATCACGGCTTAATCGGATGACCTGCATGCTCAGAGTACTTCCTCCACTTATCACTTTTCCTTTTTTTATATATTGCCAAAAAGCACGTCCAATGGAAAATGGATTTACGCCGGGATGAAACTGAAAATATTCATCTTCGAAACAACGGATTGATTCCTTAAATTTATACGGAACAGAATCGGACATGGGAAAACGCCACTGATAATCAGGGGCAATCCGAGCTGAAAGGAAATTTCCTTTCTTGTCTTCAATTAAGGTGGAATAACTCGATTTGAATAAGGGTTTTGGCAAAGAAAAATAAAACCAGATAGCAAAAACAAAGCTGGAAAGCAGTATCCAAAACCTGAGTTTCGGATACTGCAAACGATATTTTATGGCCCATGATTTAAATCTTTGGAAATTCTTAATCAACAAAGCTGAAAATCGGGAATTATTACTTTGAAAACACATTAAATCAATAATTTATTTCACCACCTTTATCCATTTTCCGGCAGTCCGCGCCTGAATTGTATTGTCATACATGGCTTCACATTGAACCGAAGGCATATAATACGATCCCAGATAAGCAGCATGTAACAAGACACGGAAAACTTTTTTCTTCCCTTTTTCGAGGTCGAAATACATATACACCCTGTCATCACGGACATCCTGATAACGCGGGATGTCTGTTGATAATTTAGCACTTTTGATTTCATCCATTCTGCTGTTTATTATTTCCCAGCCTGACGGAAACATTTGTTGAATGGCTAAATCGGTATAATCCTGTCGGACATCGGGATGAGTAACCGTTATTTCAGCATAAAAATCGGTTCCCTGTTTTATTACTTCAGGGTTTACAGGTTTATCTTTTGTATCGAAATAACGTACTGTTAATGATATATTTTCAGAAAAGGCTTCTTCTTGTTTCATTAATGGAATTCCAACCTGAACAACCCGAATGTATAAAATCTGGTTCGAACGGTTGGTTACGCTAACAGATTTTTTTAAACCGGTATTGAAATTCAATTGGTTCTGATATAATGATTTAGCTGTATTCACATTGGTTTTGATTCCGTCAATTTTTAGATCACACTGTAAATTTCCGTCCGTCGAATTAATTCCTGCATATTTTGAAACTGCAAGCAACATATAGGCAGTCGATTGGGTACTAAACCATTGGTTTGAGGAAAGTAAACCGGCCATATCTTCTGCTAATGGTTTGGCTTGCGGGATTCGATTCAACAAAACGAGTGTTTCCAGTATCATGGCTTCATCGCGTTCAGGACTTCCGTATGTATCAAAATAATTCACGCTTTTCGTCGGTTTAAAAGTCAATCCGTTTACAATCTGTCCGGCAATATCCGGTTTTCCGGCAACCACATACGCGGCAGCCAGTCGCCATTTTGCAGCATCAGCAATTCCTGAGGTTTCACGCATTCTGTTCATTGAACTCAAAGCTGGTTTTTTGGCCAATGCAAGCGTGTAAAGCCGATAGGCCTGGTTTAAATCAGAACCGTAATTATTGGTTTTGGCTTGCCAGTTATTGGCCTGTAAAGTTTGGTAACTAATCCATGGGTCTAATAAACCAACAGGCAACTGATAACCCCTTGCTTGTGCTTCGAGCATAAAGTGTCCGGCGTAATTTGTGCCCCATTCTGTTGCACCCCACGAATCACCGGGCCAGTATGAGAAACTTCCATTGGAAAGTTGAAAACTCTTTATTTTATTCAAACATACCTTCACATTAGATTCGATTTCTCCTTTTCGAATATCGCTCAAATCCATTACATTTTGCAAAAACAATTGTGGAAATGCAGCAGAAGTTATTTGTTCGATACAACCATGCGGATATTGAATCAGAAAACTCAATCTTTTCTCAAGATTTATCGGATACGTTTTCGAAATTTCGACTGTACCTGAATTTGTTCCCTGAACTCCGAATGCCGAAATAACTTGTGACCAGCTTTCGTTCGGCTTCACTGAAGACATAATGACATTTGTAACCGGAGGATTCGGCATTCTTATTTGAAGATTAGTTTCTGATGTGGCATTTATTGAGCCTGAAGTTGCTGATATCAGTATTTTCCCCTGTGCAATTCGGTCTTTAACTTTTACTGTAAATTCCACAACTTTATCACCTGTTTTATCAAAAACAAGTTGTCGCACGGCTCCATCAAGAATTTCAAAATTTTTATCGGATGCAAATTTTACAGTCACATTGCGCACAGATTTATCGGTAACAAAAACCGTTACCGGCACCTTAATCGTTTCGGATGGACTAACAAGCCGGGGAAGTGTTGCAAGAACCATAAGCGATTGTTTAACCGGAACAGTTTTCTCAACTGCACCATACGCACCTTTTTCACCTGCAACAACCATAACACGAACAGAACCGATATAATTTGGCATAATGAACGACATTGCTTTTGATTCACCTGAACTTAATGAAACCGGCATGTGGAAGAGAACCACCGGTTTGAACCGATTATTGTTTTCTTTTCCTTTTTTATTCAAATACTGGTCACCTCCAATAGAGAGCAATCCACTCAGTTTTCCGGTAAAAGCTCCGGCTACATATTTATATAAATCCCATGTCCTGACTCCGAGCGATTCATGAATATAAAAAATATCCCACGGATTTGGTGTTTTAAATCGGGTTAAATCAAGTAAGCCTTCATCAACAATTGCAACCGTACATGTCATGGGTTTACCATTGGCTTCTTTCACTGTTACTGTAAACTTTTCATTCGGTTTCAATTCATTTTTCATCGAAATCAATGGGGTTAAGTGGGTTGTCGGATCTTCTACAGCTATAGCCTGAACGCCATACATTCGGATTGGGAAATCGTTTTTGCTATGATTGTGAGGTTGAATATAAGATATGTGAATATAGACATTCGGAGCCATTTCAGGAGTCACTTTGAAACTGAACTTCGATTTTCCGGTTTCGGGAGAAAACCAGAAATTCTGAATAACCTTACTTCCTGTTTCGATACTTATCAATGCACGTCCTTTATGTGTTACTGGTAATTCGACTGAAACATTTTCGCCTACTTTATATTGCTTTTTATCAGTCTGGAACATCAACATTTCCGCTCCACCCGGATTTTCACTACCGGCATTACTCCACCAACCTTTGTATGTGGTATAAAAAACAGCTCCTGTGCTGTGTCCGCCGTTCATATCGGTAACACGAATAAACTTACGTCCCCAGTATTCACCACCCAGATTCATTTCGTAAAGAGCACGACCATTATGTGTAGTTACATAATCGGTTTTCATCAAGTTGGCATGTTGGCTCGAAACATAATCGGCCATATTTTTTTCAGCAGACTGATCCCACCACCAACGCCAATACACATTATAAATTTCAATTTTTAGTTTGCCATCAATCGGTTTTCCATCTTCATTCACTAATGCGAGTGGAATCAGATTTTTTTCGTCAGAATAAAGTGCATTATTCCAACCCTTCCCTTCTGGAATTTTTACTCCGGCATACGCTTTGAATGGCGAATAATAAAAAACCTGCCTGTCTGTACTGAAATCACCACCGGCTTCGTAAGCATTCGTTTTCATCTGAACTGCAACCATTCCGGGCGCATCGCTTGCTAAATCGAATTTAAATCTGATATCCGCAACACCATCCGCATTCACATTTCCCTTGTAAATCAAAATATCCTGCGAAGTAAATGTTTTCGTCGGATCATCAAAAACATAAGCTTTACAACTTTCAAAAGTCGTTTTGGTAGATGCAACCGTAGCTTCAACTGTTACTTTTGCATTTGCAGCCGGAGCACCATACAACCAATTCACCTGCAACTTCCCTGTTTCTGAAAGTCCTTTGTGTAAGATTAAAGAAGGAAAACTCAGATTTATTTTCATTCGGTTCGGTTTCACAGTTTCAATTCGTATTGTCCGTGCAAAAGTGGAACCTCCGACCTTCATTTTAGCAGTCCAGTTTCCGGTGGGAGCATCAGTCGGAGTTTTCAGATTAAAACTATAAAATCCGTTTACATTATTTGTCCGTACCAAACGTTGTGATAGCTGTCCGGTAGGATTGTAAAGTTCCATAACAACCGGATGATTAGGCGGCACTGCATTGTTTTTATCTTCAAGAATAAATGTCAAATAAATCATATCTCCGGGACGCCAAACGCCACGTTCACCGTAAATAAATCCTTTTATTCCTTTTTTCAGTTCTTCACCCTGAACATCGAACATACTCAGCGACAATGATGATGCGTCATCCAAACGCAAATAGCCACGCATTTTGTCCTTTTTGGCAATTAAAACAAAAGGTTTATCAGCAAGTTTCACGCTACAAAGTCCATCTGAATTGGTGGTGGCAGTTGTTATAAGTTGATTTTGAAGATTTCTGAAATCCAAATCTACACCCTTGATCGGATCAGTGGTTCTGAGATCGGTAACCGCAACAAAATATTCATTGTTGCTACCTGCTTTTACAATTATTCCAAAATCAGAAGACAGCACGTTTCTCGAAACTTTGTGATTTCCATACATGTAATACGAAGCCTTGCAGGGATCATCTTTTTCTTCCCATTTATATTGATTGCTGTTGTAAATCGATTCATCTTCGTAATAATCCCAATACGATTCACCGGGTTCGTTATAAGTTTCATTCGGATCCTTCGGTTCAACATAGGAATCAATTTTGTCGGTGTTTCCTCCGCCACAAGAGTAGAGAGAATGCTTTTTGCGGAAAGATATTTCGACACGGTAAATCGCTCCGGGTTCGGGTTTTATCAATTTTGATAAATCGAGTGAAAAATTATTCCAAACCGTGTAATCAGTCGGACTATCGGAAGTCAATTGTAGTTCCTGACTGTAAACCACACGGCCGACACGTTTTATTTCTTCACCGCCATTCAGTTGGTTGGTTTGCAGAAACTGAACGATATTATTTTCAAAAATCTGAATGATTTTCACGTCAACAGCTGAAAGGCTCACTGTTCTGAAAGGAAACAAAATTCCATCCGTATTCGGCACAATGACTCCATCACCAATCAGTTCAACCTGTGGTTTCAGGCTGCTGAATTTAATGGTAGTTTCAAAATTTCTTCCCAGCGGCTTTTCAAATACATTTTTCACACCGGCATAAACAATCACTTTCACGTTGCCGGTAATTGACTCTTCGGGATATATCCTCGCCACGTTTCCGTCAATAATCAAACTTTGCGTTACATCCGGAGTAAGTTTGAACAACCCGTTCATGTCCTGAATTTTACTTAATGGGTCGGAGAAAAATATTTCTATCGCTGTTTTCGAACCGGAAGAAGACTTCACATGAATAACACTGAAATCATTAATTGCAGGCATTTCAAAAACCGACGAACCATTGTCCTTAGCACCTATTTTTTTAGCATTCCATTCAATTTTCAGTTTTGTTTTGAAGGTTTTCCTTTCTACGCTGTCGATTGAAAATTCATGAACTCGACCATCCATATTGTGTTTCCAGTTGAATGAATAATTTTGACCTTCACCCGACGCACTTACGGCAGTTTCAAAAGTGGTTGCATCGACAAAATCGGCAGTATAAAAAATTCCTTTCACCTTTTGCCACTTCAAGTTATTTTCATTCATCGGCTCCATTCCATTAAACTCGTAGCGCATTGCTTGTGTCATAACCTGAAAACTGAATTTCAAGTTTTTTAGGTTATCAGGGACTTTCATAAATTTTGACAACGCAAAATCCACATTAAAGATTTCACCAGCCGGCAACATTTTTTCGGGTGTAAACTCAATCGTTTGTTTGTCGAGCCATTTTACCTGACCTTTGATTCCGGGATGAAATGAAAACGGATTAAATGGTAAAACTTTTCCGGGAATTGCTTCGGGAACTTCCTGAACCAAACGGACGTGGATTTTTGTTGAAGAGGAAACTACCCCCGATGTAAAGGAAATGACATACGCGGCAAATGCAGGATCAACACGGATTTGTTCCAGTTTTTTGTGACACGAAGGCAGTAAAAACAAAAATGATAAAACGAGCAGCAAGGAAATAACACGATTTCCTTTTGATGTGATTGATTTCATAGGAATCTGGAAAAGTGGATGACTAATAACTTAAATTATAAATGCAAATGTAATTAGTTTTTTACTAAATAAGATATATTTATGCATATTCTTTACAGAAAAACCTGTTCCGCATTTGGAACAGGTTCTACAGAAAAAAACGCTTTAAATTTGAATGTGTCAAAAACGTTTAAACCCAATTATCTCACGTACTTCACGAATGGTCTTAGCTGCACTTTCATGTGCTTTTTCTTTGCCGAGGCGTGCTACTTTCGAAACATAAGCTTCGTCTGCTGAAATGGCTTTTATCTTCTCACGCATCGGTTCAGTAAATGCAATCATATCCACCGCCAATTGTTTTTTCAAGTCACCGTAACGAATCTGGCAGGTATTATACTTTTCGTCAAAAAACTGGTAGGTTTCCTCTGCTGAAACTACTTTCATCAACTGAAAAATGTTTTGTATAGCTTCCGGCTTTGTTTGATTTGGTTCGGTAGGACCGCTATCGGTTACAGCTTTCATCACTTTTTTGCGGATGTCTTCCGGTTCGTCAACAAAGAAAATGGCGTTTCCTTCACCTTCCGATTTTCCCATCTTTCCACTGCCATTCAGCCCGGGAATTTTCACCAATTGATTTCCAAAATTAAAAGCTTGCGGTTCAGGAAAATAATCCACATTATATAGTCGGTTAAACCGATTTGCAAAGGTGCGTGTCATTTCTAAATGTTGTTCCTGATCTTTTCCAACCGGTACTTTTGTGGCACGATGAATAATGATATCGGCAGCCATCAAAGTTGGGTAAGTCAACAGACCCGCATTGACATTTTGTGGATGTTGGCGTATTTTATCTTTAAACGAAGTGCAACGTTCCAATTCACCGATATAGGCATTCATATTCAGAAAAAGATATAATTCGGCAGTTTCGGGAACATCGCTCTGAACATACAAAGTTGATTTTTCAGGATCGAGTCCTGCAGCCAGATATTCGACGAGAATCTGACGAACATTTCCGTGTAAATCTTGCGTTGTCGGGTGCGTGGTAAGTGAATGATAATCGGCTATAAAAAAGTAGCAATTATGCTCATTTTGCATGCTGATAAAATTGCGCAATGCGCCGAAATAATTTCCTAAGTGAAGGTTTCCTGTTGGGCGAATGCCACTGACTACTGTTTCCATAAAATGATGACCCCTAGCCCCTAAAGGGGAACTAAGATACTTTTTATTTTTTATTAACTTTAATCTTTGTCTCTAAATTCTTTTCTTATTCCCCTTTAGGGGTTAGGGGTTGTATGGGTTATTCTATCGGCACCGATCTTCTGATTCTCTGATCAAGCGATGTGAGCGTTTCGGTCGTTGCAACGCCCGGAATTTCCTGAATTTTTGAGTTCAACAATTCCATTAGATGCTCATCGTTTTTAGCGTATAATTTTATCAGAATAGTGTAGTTTCCCAATGTATATTGCGATTCCACAATCTCCGGTATTTTTTCAAGTTCTTTCACCACTTCTTTATACATTGATCCGCGTTCAAGCGTGATGCCAATATAAACACACATTTGAAATCCCAGCATTTTCGGATTCACGGTGTAACCTGAACCGGTTATAACATCAATATCAATCAGCCGTTGAACACGTTGATGAATGGCTGCACGTGAAACTCCGCATTCTTCGGCTACATCTTTGAAAGGCATACGAGCATTTTGAGTGATAATCCGTAAGATTTTACGGTCAAGCTGATCAATTTTTTCCATGATTTTATAAGTGAGTATTTTTAAAGTTCTGATTTTAACGAAAGTTGAAAACCTCAACTTTTATATTGTCATTAAGGCAGCAAAATTATACAAAATAAACGATAGTTGAAAGACAATTATTACATAATGCTGAAAATTAAGAATAAATGTTAGAACAATGTTTATTATTTCTGTCGTTTTGATAATCGAGTAGGAAGTGAGCAATTAATTCGCTCACCGTCCTCTCACCCACCCTTGGTACCGTTCGGTATACGGTTCCTTCATAATTTACATACGAACAAATGTACATGCCATACTCGACGTACATTCAAAAAACGCTTTCAGAAATTCTCCGAAAGCGTTTTCTTATAGCAATAAAAGTTTTTATTTAATCGTTAATTCATTGATCAATCTTGTTGCACCGCCCACTTTATCCATAATAAATAAAATGTAACGAACATCCACGCTGATGGTACGTTGCAAATCGGGTTCAAAAATAATGTCACCACTCATCGATTCCCAGTTTCCATCAAAAGCCAGACCGAGTAATTCGCCTTTGGCATTGAAAATGGGACTACCCGAATTTCCTCCTGTAATATCGTTGTTGCTCAGGAAAGCCACATGCATTTCGCCGGTTTTAGCATCCACATAAGCTCCAAAATTTTTATCAAGAATGGCTTGTTTCAGTTTTGCAGGTACAGTAAATTCGGGATCGCCTGGAATTTCCTTTTCAAGAATTCCATTGGTAGTGGTATAATATTTATAATCCATTGCATCACCGGGTTTGTAACCACCCACTGTTCCGTAGGTCAGTCGCATGGTGAAATTGGCATCCGGATACAAAGCTTTTCCGCTCTCTTTTGCCATTTCCATAATTCCGGCTTCATACAGTCTTTCATTGTCGCTCAATGCGTCCGAAATTTTCGTATATTCTCCTTTTCGCATATTTCTATAGACTTTGCTAATATCGTTTGCAAAAATAATTGCCGGATCATTTGTATAGTCTTTATTCTTATTTTCAAGGGTTTTCAGAGCTTTGTCGAGCGTCGAAAAGTCTGATTTATCGAATAAGTATTTAGCATATTTCTGATAATCGCCTTTGAATTTTTTTGCAATAAAATTGTAAATTTCGGGTAAAGCGTCAGCATCAACCGATTTTTTATATACGGTAAGCATGGCCACCATTGTAGCTTGATCAACCATCGGATAATAATCTTTATACAGTTTTGTAGTTTTAATCACCAATGAATCTTGCGAAAGATCCTTTTTGAGCAAATCAGCCACCTGATCGGCAATTCCCGGCATTTCCACACCATTCATCAACGATTCACGCAAATAATTCATAGATCGGCTGTAAGGATAAATTTTAGCATACTCTTCTTGAAGATTTTTCAAAACGTTTTTGTAAACTGCCTGACGTTTCGGGGTTTTGTTCACCCATGCGGTAAATTCCTTTTCTTCCTTTTGTTTTTGAGCAATCACATTCAGTTTGCCTATTGCCTTGTTCATTCCGATACTGTTTTTCCAGTAATTAGAACTGCGGGCAAATTTGCTGGCATACGCCAAATTGATAGCTTCGTCGGCACGCATAAACGATTTCCATACGTCTTGTTTGGCACCCCGAACTTCGATTAATGCTTTGTTGCTTGCATTCATCCGGTTGGTAATTCCCCACGAAGACAGGTAACGGCTTGTACTTCCCGGATTTCCTAAAATCATGCTATAATCGCCCGGCTGATAGCCTTTGTTTGAAATCACTGCAAAGCGTTTTGGCGAATACGGAACATTGTCTTTGGAGTATTCAGCCGGTTTGCCATCTTTGGAGCAATAAACGCGGAATACCGAGAAATCGCCGGTATGTCGTGGCCACATCCAGTTGTCGGTGTCACCACCAAATTTACCGATGGCTGCCGGCGGTGCAAATGCAAAACGCACATCGGTGAATTTTTCATAAACAAACAAATAATATTCGTTTCCTGCAAAAAAAGGTTTTACGCTGGCAGAATAAACATTGTCTTTTTCCGCTTCTTTTTCTATTACTTTGGATATTGAATCTTGTTTGCTTGTACGTGCTTTTCCTAATAAAGTATCGGGCAACTGGGAAATAATCCGTTCGGTTACATCCTGAATTTTGACCAGAAACTTCACTGAAAGCCCCGACGAAGGTATTTCATCTTCTTGTTTTTGTGAAGTAAACCCGTTTTTGAGGTAGTTGTGTTCAACAGTACTGGCTTCTTGAATAGCTGAGAAACCGCAATGATGATTGGTGAAAACCAACCCCTGATTAGATACCATAACACCTGTACATCCGTTTCCGAAAACCACAACAGCATCTTTCAAGCTCACGCTTTTGTCACTGTAAATCTGGTCGGCAGTAAGGGTACAGCCCATGCCATTCATTTTTTGGATGTTCAGTTTTTGAATTAAAGGCAGCATCCACATGCCTTCGTCGGCTCTTACTCCGGCAAAAAGGCTGAGTGAAAGCAATAAGATAAGAAGTTTTTTCATTTGAAAATATTTTTGTATTGAAATTTTATATAAAAATGCATGACAAAAGTAAGAAATTATTTTTAAGTTTTTGTATGTGTTATTTTTTTTGTAAAATATGATTATAAAAAATGCATCAATTGAGGATTCTCAATTGATGCATTTTTAGAAATAAAATAATTTTGTAAGACCTGTTAAATTGGAATTTTAGAACGAAAATGCCGCTCCAACCAGCACATTAAACCCTTGCACATCGTAACCGTAAAAATCCTGATACGAATTATTAATCACGTTGTTTACTTTGGCAAAAGCAGTAAACCAGTTGTTGTACGAATAAGAAGCTCCCAGATTTATATCAATACGTGGGTTCATCAGAATGGCCGTATTTCCTAATTTTGCATAACGCCCGTCATCCAAATATACATTTGCATCCACACTGAAATCGGGTGTCAATTTAACGCTGGTGCTTAAATTTGCTTCCCAGTTGGGTTGATTCCAAGCATGTGTTTCAGTTGCCACAGTCCAGTTATTTATTGAACCTTTCAGTTGTACATTCAGCCAATTTTGAAGATTGTAATTGGCACGAGCACCCACTTTTAAAACCGTTGCACTGCTGTAAATCACATTGAAACGATTGGTAAACAAAGTGGAATATACAGGCGGTACTGGTACGGTTGAACTCGTTAAAGCATATTCTTTATTCACAAAGAAATATTGATTGTCAATGCTTCGGTAATCTACATAACCGTCAATCAAAAGGTTGTAAATCGGTTTTAGTTTTACACCTGCATAAAAATCATAGGGCGTGTAGGTATCTTGCACACGTACATCCGGAAAAAGATAGCGGTTTTCGCTAAACATATCGTTCATCGTGTTTACCTGATAACCTCCGGTAATTCCTCCGTAAATTGAGAAATATTTCGGTACGGCTTTCCATTCGGCACTTACATCAGGCGACGGATTGAATGGTTTGCCATGTATAAACGAGAAACTTGATTTCACACCCAACCGCACATTCCATGTTTTGCGTTCAAAACTATAATACGGGTTCATTGCAAAAACAGTAAAAGCATCCCAGAAATTCAGCAAAGCCGGATTATTGGAATGATACATCAGATTGTACATTTCAAGGTCGAGTCCCAAGCGGTTTTCGTCGCTCATAGTACTAAAGCCGGCTTTGGTCTGAATCAAATTTTCGGAAAGTCCGTTGAGCGAATTGAACACTTTGTACTGAACTTCGGCAAGATAACGCATTCCTTCTGACAATGGCAATGAACGAATTCCGACAAATGCATTGTATCGCCAGAATGTTTCGGAAGTTGAATCTTTGGCGAGCGAATTAATCCCAACTGTTTGAGGAGTTCGACTAATACTATTCAGATTTTGTTCCTGATAAGTTGCATCGTAATACTTTTTTGATAGTGAATCGAGGCTAACAACTTTATTATTCTGGTCGAAGTTATTGCCATAATATTTCAGATATTCATGTCCTCCTCCCAATCCGGCATAAAAAACGAGTGAATTAAAATATTTATCAAAAGACAAAGCGGCTTTGGTAGTTGAATGCGCTTTGGCATCAAAAGTTCCGAGATGATTCAATGAAAAATCAAGTTTAATATCCTGAGTGTTTACAATTGGATAAGCAAAATCAGCCAAAGTATTAAGATTACTTCCCAATCCGAACCGTGCAAAACCGTTTTCTGTATTGATTCTTTTTTGAAGTGCAAGTTCAGCAGCCGACAAAATATGAATATTGAAATCGGCATTCAACGGTAAATTGAAATCCGAATAGGTTGGAGCGCTTTTTACTACTGTTTGTTCCAGTACTTCAGGTGCAGAATTGATTTTTCCGGCATCCTTAATCACCGGTTTATACTCGCGTTCTACGGTTACATTCCGGTCGAAAATAGAATCTTGCGCCTGTAAATTTGTAAAAGAGCTGATAATAAGAAAAAAAAGGAAAAGCACCCCAACCCCCGAAAGGGGAGTAAGAGAGTTTTTATTTTTGTCTGATTTATTTTGAAACTGATTTATTCTCTGATTCATAATTTTATGTTTTTGGAATATAAACTAATTTATTCAGTTCCCCTCTCACTCGGGAGAGGGGTTAGGTCAATTTATTACTTTACTATTTTCACGTTCACTTATTGCCTGCAATCGATCGGTTATCATGGTTTGAATCTCGTCGGCAGTAGTATAATTTTTCTGTAAACTCAGCAAATATTGTTTTGCCTGAAAATCATCTCCTTTTTTGATGTAAATGTCCGACAAAAGCACAAAGCTTCGTGCCAGCCAGAATTGATAAGGTGTGTTTTTCTTTGCAAAATCAAGTACTTCATTTTCAGCGTCAGTCATTTTTCCTTGATCAAAATACAATTTAGCAAGCAGATATTTTGATTCAGCACCGTTGGCAGTTCGTGTATCGGTAGCTAATATTTTCAAATCGGAAGTAGCCAAAAGAGTTTGATTTGTTGCAATAAATGCTTTAGCACGATTGTAACGTGCTTCCGACTTCAATTCGTCGGTTGATTTTGTATCGGCTAAAATTTCGTTGGCAATATTGATCGTTGTCTGATGATCGTTCAGAAAATAACTGCATCGCAAAACTCCCAACCGTCCGACGTTTTTATTTTCGGTTGTCTGAGCCACGTTCTGAAGTTGTTTGAAATATTGCAATGCCGAAGTGTAATCTTTCGTATCGTAGGTTATTTCAGCACAACGGATTGTCGCTTCTTCAGTATATTGGTTCGATCCGAGTTGCAACATGGTTTTATAAGCTGCAAGAGCATTTGCTTTGTCACCGGTACGGTAATAACTGTCGGCAAGATAATACTGTGCAATGGTGCAATAACGACTTCCAGGACAGAATTTTTTCAAATAATTCTGCATACCGGTAATGGTTTCGGCATATTTTCCGTTCATATATTGTTTTTCAGCAGCAATGTACGAAATTGAATCTTCCCGGCTTGCCGTTTTTGTGCTGATTGTTCTGCCGAGAGTTTTGGTATATGCCAAATAAGTTGCCACATCGTTGATTTCAATATAAACCGCTTCAAGACTTTCGAGTGCCGTGTACGCTTCTTCGCTTCCCGGATATTTTGAAATCACGTTTTTGTAAGCCGTGATGGCCCGTTCATATTCCTTGCCATTGAAATAAATCATCCCTATTTCGAGCGCAGCTTTTCGAGCCTGATCGCTATTTGGATAGCTTGAAAGCAAGCGTTGATAGGTCGAGATTGCTTTCGCATCGTTGTTCATCATCAAGTAAGCACGACCCATTTCGTACAAAGCATTGTCGGCATAATCTGATTTCGGATAATTCGTAATCAGCTTTTCAAGTTTCGAAATCTTTTCGGAATAATTTTTCTGCAAACCGGAAACATAAGCCGCCTGAAACATAGCATAATCAGCTGTGTTCGGGCTTTGCGATGCTGCTTTATTGTAATATACAATGGCTTGTGAGAAATTTCTGGAATTGAAATAACAATCACCAATTCGGTTCAAAGCATCTGAATAAGTCGTTGCACTCTGATTTGTTTCAGCATCAATATATTTCAAAAACCAGCTTTCGGCATTTGAATAATCTTTCTGCGAAAAATAGGCATAAGCCATCGAGTATTGAGCTTTGATGCGATTGATGCTATTTTTTGAATTCGGATTATTGAAGAATGCCTTCAAATCAGCCGTACTTAAAGCAGGTCGAGCAGTTCGGAAATAACTTTCGGAACGCCAGTATAGACTTTCAGCCGAATATTTTCCGGTAGAAGAACTTCTTAATGACAATGTGAAATACTGAATCGCCTTTTCAAAATTATTTTGAGCAAATGCTTCTGTTCCGATTTGATATAACAAATACTGCTTTGTTTCGAGTAATTTAGCATTCGGTTGGCTTATTTTCTGAATGGATTCATACGCAGCTTCGTAATTTTTTGTCGTCAGATAAACCGTTGTCAGGTAATCATACGCTTTGTTTTTGTATTTCGTGTTTGGAAATTCGGATAACAATTGTTCAAAAGCATTTATCGATTCACCAAAAGAAGTAGTACTGTCGTAGGTCGTTAAAGCGTAATTATACAGCACTTCTTCGCGAACTGCTTTGTTGAAATTGGTTCGCAAGGCTGCTTCATAAGCAAGTCGTGCATTGGTTTTATCATTCATTCTGACATACGAATTACCCAAATGCATATAGGCGTTTTCGGTCATTTCGTCTTTCTCTGTGGTTGTTTTCGACAAATACAGAACGGCATTTGCATCATCATTGGTTTCATAATACGATAATCCAAGCAAATACATGTCGTTACGCAAAACTTGCGGAAACATTTTCTCGTAATTTTTCAGATAAATGATTGCCTTTGCATAATCGTGATTCCGATACGCAATTTCACCCATAATGCGGTAAATTTCAGCGTTGTTTTTATTTGTTGGATTGTTTTTCAGTAATTCTTCGCCACGTTGAGTCACCTGATCGTATTGCTTTTGAGCATAATATATTTGTACTACATAATACGGAACAATGTTTTTGTAGGCCGGATTATCTTCAATTTTCAGAAATTCGGGCAGTGCAGCCTCGTAATTTCCAAGTGTGTATTCGGAATAAGCATAATAATAGGTTGCTGAAAGATTGTAGCGTGTATTCATCCCTTTCAACTCCTTGAAAATAGTCAAAGCTTGTTGATAATTCTTCGTTTCCAGACAAGCATACCCTTTGCTGAACATAAAATCGACTTTATCACGCGTATCCAAATGTTTTTCTTTTACCTCATTGAAATATACCAACGCTTCTTTATATTTTTTCTTTTCAAAATTCAACATTCCAAGCATCATGTTGGTTCGGTCATAAAACGGAGTGTAGGGATTTTGAAATAAATAATTTTTCAAACGTTGTTTGGCATCATCTTGGCGTAATTCGTAAGCATTGGCGGCCATATAATAGTCCGCTTCCTGAATTTGTCCGGCTTGTGTTGGTGTTGTTGTTTTCAGAAAGTCTTCAAAACTGCGGAACGATGCTGCAAATTTGCGTTGGGCAAACAGCTCTTTTCCCTGATTAAAGAGTACATCCGGATTGGTGTAAACGAGCGATAGTTGTGCCTGATTTGTGCCTGAAAAAAGGCTAATGAGTAGACTTAAAATGATTATTTTCTTCATATGCAATTTTTGTCAATTCGTAATTAATAATTTACAATTCATAATTAGAAACCGATATTCAGTTTTTAAATATTTTGATTGATAAATATCGTAACAGCTTTCTTTATTGAGTTTAAACCAAAATTTTCAGGTTTAAGTTCGGATAAGGCGACAAAAAAACAGGCTTCCACATCGTCGGAAGCTTGCAAATTGTCATAATCATCCAGTTTACACGCAAAAAACATATCCAAAGTTGGGATAGTCATTCCGCTGTATTCGTATTCGTTTGGTAAAGAAAACAAATAGGATACTTCGGTAACTTCTGCTTTCAATTCCTCTCTGATTTCACGTTTCATGGCTTCTTCTGCACTTTCATTTCCGTCGACAAAACCGCCAGGCAAATCCCAGGTTCCTTTTGCCGGATCTTTTGCACGTTTACAAACCAGCAATTCTCCTTTTGCATTCAGTACAAAAGCGGCTACAGCTGCCGATGCATTAACGTAAAAAACAAAACCGCATGATTCGCAGCGTTTTGATTTTTCATTATTTAGCACAAAATGGTCTGATCCGCATACCGGACAATAAGTGAAAAGAGTTGAAAAGTGCATAAATGAGCGAATTAGCTGTGAATAAATGCAAAGATACAAATTATAGCTTGAAATGTGAAACAGAAAAACCAATTAAACAAATATCATTCCTAAAACGGAAAAGTGAGTGGTTTGTTATGAAAAGTCCCGAAAGATTTCTTTTGATATTTTTGAAAATACTTTATTTTCTTGTTAAAGTAAATATTTGACATTCAGACATTGTCAAATATTTATTGCTTTTCTTCACACAATGTTCAATTTTTATTTTCTTATTTTAAATATATCATTTATATTTGCAAAACATTAACACGCAAAAAATAAAAAAACATGAAAAAATTAATTTTAGCTTTGCTGATTATTGCTTTGACATTCAACGTAAATGCACAGGAAAAGGGAAAAGTCAGAGTAGGTTTAGGTATGGGATTATCACTTCCTAACCGGGGAGCCGGATTTGGTGGCGATTTGGATGTCCGTTACAATATTTTGGACAATTTAAATGCAGGGATCAAATTCACCGGTGATATTCTTGTAAAAGATATTGTCATTGATAATGCAAATTCTACTGCTTCTATTACTGCCGGAGGAATTACTTCAACTCTTGTTACCGGAGATTATTATTTCAACTCGGGAAATAGTCTTTTTGCACCCTTTCTCGGTGGTGGTTTAGGACTTTACAATGTACTGAATATTCATTCTACAGAATCTGGTACAAATGGACCTATTGCTCCAAGCACAGCAGGTTTTGCTTCCGAACAACGGTTTGGCGGATTACTTAGAGGAGGTTTTGAACTCGGACATTTCAGAATGGGAATCGAATATTTTCTTGTTCCAAATTCAACACTATATGATAATAGCTATACACCCATAGGGATAGCGTCTAATAGTTACGTAAAGATTTCAGTCGGATTTTATTTAGGTGGTGGACATTGGAAGAAATAATATAGATTACAAAAAGAACCAAGAAAGGCGGCTTTTTCCGTCTTTTTTTATGTTTAAAATATTCCAAAGTGATAAAAAATAGTATCTGATTTTCCAGAAATGTTTTGTGAAACAAATCGCTCAAAACATTAATTGTTTATAACTTTTAGCTAATCAGTTTATTGATTTACATTTAAAAGATTATTTTTGTACAAAATTGAAGGCTATGAACCGAAAATTATCTTTTTCAACAGACGATGATTCAAGTGACCTTGTTAAGAGATACGAACAGTTTCTGAACGGGAAGGCCACGGGTTATTTTGATGTTGAGGAACTGGAAAAAATCGTGGAGTTTTATCTACGAAAAGGTCGTACGCTCGATTGTTCAAAAGCACTCGAACTCGGATTGCAACTTCATCCAAATAATAATACACTTCGCACCAAGCGGGCTAAACTTTATCTGGCTGTAGGCGATGATTTGAAAGCATATCGATTGTTAGAATCTCTCACTGAGACAACCGATTATGAAGTTGTTTTGCTCAAAATAGAAGTGTTGATAAAACTTGAACGCTTTAAAGAAGCGGAAATTCTGAATGAAAAATTGCTGAAGGAAGAATCTGACGATTTAGATAATGTTTGTTTAGACATTGCTTTTATTTATATTGGTCAGGGTGATTACGAAACTGCCCTTGAATTTCTTGAAAAAGGAGATAAATTCAGTGGTGATAACATGGATTTACTTTTTGAACTTGCGTTTTGTTACGAACAGAATAATAACTTTGACAAAGCCATTGAAACGTATAATCGCATCATTGATATAGATTCTTATATGGATGAAGCGTGGTTTAATCTCGGACAGATTTATTTTGCTTTGCAGGAATTTCAAAAAGCGCTGGAAGCATACGATTTTGCATTGACAATCAATGAAAATGATTCTCTTACCTGTCTGCAAAAAGCGCATGTTCATTTTCAACTCAATCAGTTTGAAGAAGCTATTGAAACTTATCTCGAATACAAAAGAATGACAATTGACAATTGGCAAACCGATTTGTTTATTGCCGAATGTTACGAGAAACTGGAACGTTACGAAGAATCGATTGGATATTACAAACAGTCGTTGGAAGAAAATCAGGATAATTTCGAGGCATTGACCGGAATTGGAATCTGCCTGTTGGAGCAAGAAAATTTTTCAGATAGCATCGATTATGTGCAAAGAGCTTTATTAATTAACGAAGATGCAGCTGATGCGTGGGTTTATCTTGCCGAAGCTTATATTGGTCTCGAACAAATTGAACCGGCTTTGACGGCTTATCTGAGATCAATAACGCTTGATCCAAATCAACCGGACACGTTGATGGCCATAGCCAATATTTGTCTCGAAAAAGCTGAATTTAACACGGCTCTTCAGTATTATCTAGCTGCTAAAGAGTTGGATAGCACGTTGGAGTTTGTAGATTTATTTATTGCAGTAGCTTATTTCAAAATAGGAAATTATTTAAAATCAGTTGAATATTTTCAGTTGGCAATTCGTGAAAATGAAACTGCTGCCGATTTGTTTATCGAACTTTGTCCGGAAGCAACTAATCCTGATTCTAAACTAAATACCGAACAAATATGATTAAAAAGAAACTCATTATTTTTGTACTGCTTTTTTCGGCAATCGCTATTCAGGCACAACCCACAGAAACGAAACAAACTACTTCAACCGATACACTTTCCTTTATTCAACATATTGAAAACTGGTATAAGAACAATACCAATTATTACACTATCACCGCATTGATGGCTTGCGAAAGTTCAATTTTACCTGTACCATCCGAAATGGTCATTCCCCCTGCTGTTTTTATTGCTATGGAACCTGACAGCGGATTGAATATCTTTCTTATTATTCTTTTCGGTACACTCGGTGCGTTGATTGGGGCTTCTTTTAATTATTTCATGTCGATGTGGCTCGGACGTTTTGTGGTGTATAAATTTGCTGATAGTAAAATTGGTAAATTGTTGATGTTGAGTAGTGAGAAAATAAAAAAATCGGAAGATTTCTTTAATAATCATGGTAAAACATCCACTTTTGTCGGTCGTTTTATTCCCGTTATTCGTCATTTGATTTCTATTCCGGCCGGTCTGGCTAAAATGAATTATTTCAATTTTGCGCTTTTTACTTTTTTAGGTGCTGGTCTGTGGAATTGTTGTTTGGCTTTGTTGGGTTATTTTGCACATGGTCAGCAAGATATGATCAACAAATACAGTCACGAAATATCGTATGTGTTTATCGGTGTCGGAGCAATTTTAATAGTTTGGCTTGTTCTGAAATCGATTCGAAAAAAGAAATAATTCATTCCAATGAAAAAATTCGGTTTGATTGGTTTACCTCTGATTCATTCTTTCTCAAAGAAATTTTTTACAGAAAAATTTGAGTTGGAAGAAATTGATGCGCAATATAGTTTGTATGAATTACAGGATATTACAGAATTTTCTGAATTGATTAAAAACGAAATTCTGAGCGGATTAAATGTGACTATTCCTTACAAGGAAAAAGTTATGGAATATCTGGATGAATTAGACGATACTGCTGCCAAAATAGGAGCTGTAAATGTTATAAAATTTATTCGTACAGAGAATTCACTTAAAGTTAAAGGATATAATTCCGATACCATTGGATTTGAATCATCGTTAAAACCCTTTTTAAAACCAGAACATAAAAAAGCACTGATTCTTGGAACCGGCGGTGCTTCAAAAGCAATCGATTATACACTCCGCAAACTCGGAATTGAAACGGTTTTTGTTTCACGAACAGTAAAACCCGAACAACTGACTTACTGGCAATTGAACGAAGAACTAATTTCAGAGTATTTGGTCATTATCAATGCATCGCCCGTCGGTACTTTTCCGCATTACGACGAATATCCTGACATTCCGTATCAATTTCTGACCAATCATCATTTGCTATTTGATGTGGTTTACAATCCTGCTGAAACCCTGTTTTTGAAAAAAGGGAAAGAACACGGAGCTCAAACTCTTAACGGCGAAAGCATGTTGAAAGGTCAGGCTGTTGCTGCTTGGGAAATTTGGAATTCCTAACGTAAGTCTGATATTTATTATTTTAAAAACCGCTTCATTTATTTGTTGCGGTTTTTTTATGTGCAATTGTCATATATTTTTTCTTACAAATTAAACGAAGTTTAAGAGTTTTGTTGTAGCATTAATTTAGTTTATTTTATTCTGTTCAATCCTAAATCATTATTAATCTGATACAAATCGGAACAGATATTGTGTGCTGACAACTAAACTAACTAATTAAAAAAGAGAGGAGAATGTTATGAAAAAGATATCTTCAGGGTTAATTACCCGATTCAGGATTAAACAATGGAAGACAGGGTTCTTCATATTGTTTTTGGTTTTTCAAATGGGAAACGTATTTGCAAGTGGGATTAAAAGAGATGCAGATAAAAGAGATGCAGATAAAATAGATACACTTGTTTTTGAAAATCAATACCAGTTTAATAAGTACATGCTTGATAACAAACAGTTTGTGTTGCAAGCAAATTATTTGCAAAATCAGTATGGTGTTAGGCGTTTCGTGAGTTCGTCGATCAATTTTGTTAAGGTAGATTCAACAACTGCAGTTATCCAAATTGGTTCTAATTATCGATTAGGTGTTAATGGTGTAGGTGGAGTTACAGCAAAAGGAAAAATTACTAGCTGGAAGTTGAGTGAGGATCCTAAGAGTGAGTCATTTACACTTTTCATAAATGTAATGACATCAATTGGAATTTATGATTTAATGTTTAACATTTATTCGAATGGACATTCAACTGCTTTATTGACCGGTTTGACTGCTGGACAACTTACATTTGATGGTGATATTGTTCCAATTTCAGAATCGAGTGTTTATGAAGGAACGTCGTTTTAGAGCTATTAAATTAAATGATTGGACTAAATTTTTTTTACGAAAAACAGAGAGAACTTCAAAGAGTTATCTCTGTTTTTTGTATTATTCAAATAATATTATTTATTCTCAATTTCGTTGTACAATCCTTCGCAGGCATCCTCCAGTAAATCAATCACATTTTCAAAACCCTGATCACCATCATAATATGGATCCGGAACGAAATCGGCTTTTTTCTTTTGACAGAAATCAGTCATTCGATAAATTTTCGAACCATGTTCACGAGTAGATGCAAGACGTTTGAGTCCGGCAATATTTTCTTCATCCATTCCGATTAGCATATCAAACCTGTCAAAATCAGCTTTCTTAACCGGTCGTGAACGATGTGTGAGTGTGTAACCACGTTTTGAAGCATGAAACCGCATGCGGCTGTCCGGCAATTCGCCTTCATGATAATCCAGTAATCCTGCTGAATCAACTATAAAATTATCGGTAACGTTTTCTCGTTCAATAATTTTATTGAAAATTCCTTCAGCCATTGGAGACCGACAAATATTTCCGAGACAAACAAAAAGGATAGAAACCATAATTACTTTATCAGATTTAAATTAAAAAGCTTGCAAGTATTAAATTTGCAAGCCTTTTATGTAAAAGATTATTTTGTTTAAATAGATAAAATCTGCAAAACACCTAATAAGTTTTCATTTACAGGTTTATCATCTTTTATTGCTTTAGTGAAAGGAACATGAACAATAATGTCATTAACAATTCCAATCATAATGCTGCGCTGTTCATCCATCAATGCATCGATGGCTGCTACACCCATTCGACTGGCAATAATCCTATCATACGCTGTAGGAGAGCCTCCACGTTGAATATGACCCAGAATAGTAACCCGAACATCATATTCCGGATGTTCACGGTGCATGCGTTCAGCAAGTCCGTATGCTCCACCGGTGACTTCACTTTCGGCAACAATCACGATGCTGCTGTTTTTTGTTTTACGAAAACCGCATTTAATGAGTTCTTCCAGTTGATCTACCTGAGTTTCACGCTCAGGGATAATGGCCGCTTCTGCACCCGAAGCCAATGCACTGTTTAAAGCTAGAAAACCTGCATCACGTCCCATAACTTCTATAAAGAATAAGCGTTCATGGGATGAAGCGGTGTCACGGATTTTATCAACAGCTTCAATAATCGTATTTAAAGCTGTATCATAACCGATTGTATAGTCAGTTCCGTATAAATCATTGTCAATTGTGCCGGGAAGTCCGATAATCGGAACGTTGAATTCCTGAGCAAAAATGCGT
>JBBRTR010000012.1:0-35698 GCA_038244215.1 Bacteroidales bacterium | reverse complement strand
AATTGTTGAGCAGTTTCGTCGTAATAGTGTTCGCTGGTTTTTTCTATAAAACCACCTTTTTCATATATAGTTTTGAAAATTTCAGAAGCTAGCTCGCGATGTGTTTTGGAAGTTGTACGGGAATAAATGTCGAAGGTAATTCCAAAATCTTCAAATGATTTTTTGATAATCGTGTGGTAACGATCCACAATATCTTGCGGAGTAACGCCTTCTTTTTTTGCTTTGATAGTGATGGGTACACCGTGTTCATCGGAGCCACCGATAAAAAGCACATCTTCCCCTTTTAACCGGAGATAGCGTACATAAATATCAGCAGGAACATAAACTCCGGCAAGGTGGCCGATATGAACAGGGCCATTAGCATAAGGCAAAGCGGAAGTGACGGTAGTGCGTTTGAAATTTGTCATTTGAAATTGGTTAATTGGTTTACGGTCGATTGGTTCATAAAGGAATAATGAACTCAAAACCAAACAAGACCACAAAGATACGGAAAATGAATGAAAATTTGAAAAAATGCGTGTTTGATTTGATTTCATTTGTTCAAAATTCAAGTTAGTTGCAAAGCATATTATATTATTTTGTAATTTTACAGTCGATAACAATTTTATTGAACTACATCAAAAATGATTATTAAGTCAGAAGAACTAAGCTCAGAAGGCAAATGCCTGTATTGCAATCAAATGTATTCTCAAAAAGACATTACAAAACATTTAGCCAACCATTTGGCAATGAAAGAAATTGTCGATGCAGTAAAGAAACCACAGACCTATTGCCATATTGTTCTTCAAGCTGATATACTATTTCTTCATTTATTGGTGCTTGGAAATGTCGATATAATGATTATCGATAGTTTTTTGCGGAATATATGGATGGAATGCTGTGGACACATGAGTGCATTTATGAATAAACGGAAAGAAATTGAAGAAGATGCACTTGTGAAAGATGTATTTATTCCAAAATTGAAAATTACCTACGATTATGACTTTGGAAGTACTACCCGGGTTTTTCTTACCGGATTAAAGAACTATCAACTCGTTGAAAGTGAAGATGTAATTCTTCTTTCGAGAAACGAACCATTAAAAATAATGTGTACATCTTGTAAAAAAGCCGTTGCCGTGAGTATGTGTTCGGTTTGTAATTGGGAAATGGACGCATTTTTTTGTAAAAAATGTGCGAAAAAGCATGAAGAAGAATGTGAGGATTTTGCTGACTACAGTGAAATGCCGGTAGTTAATTCACCTCGAATGGGTGTATGTGGATATACTGGTGGTACTATAGATACAAAGCGCGATGGTGTTTATAAATTGGTACGGAAATAAGTTTTGCTTAATGAATCAAATATTATGGAACTATCAAAAAGCAATAAAAAGGCAGCCCGTGAACTAATTGAAAAAGCTTTGCAAAAAGATTTCGAAAAAGCCCTAAGTGAAAGTGAAAGTCTTTTGCAGAACTGGAGGCAAGAAAAACAAAATAATCGTGACACTTATTATACACTTTATAAGCACATTGACAAGTTTGATAAGTACATTGCCCAACGTTATGATGATGTAAGAGGATCGACTTATTTACCAACTGTTATTGGATTATTGATGGATAAGGTAATTGATGCATCGGAACTTTCCTGCTTTTCAGAAGATGTTCAAATCTACATTGTCAAAGTAGCAAAAAGCTTGTCTTAAAGTCAATTGAAAATCAAGAAAGTTTTACTAAAATCAAATGTACTCACCATGCTCGGGGCACATTAAAAAGCCGGAATGAATAACACTCCGGCTTTTTATAATTAGCTAACAAAAACTATCGTTGTTGTTGTTGCATTTGTTGTTGCATTTGTTGCATTTGTTCCGGACTCATTTGTTGAGCTGGCATATTTTTTTCAATCGAAAGCAATTCAACGTCGAAAATCAACATGGAGAAAGGTTTGATTTTTCCACGATCTTGATTTCCATAAGCTAATTGCTGAGGAACAAACACTTTGTATTTTGATCCAACCGGCATAAGTTTCAAAACTTCTGTCCAGCCTTTGATTACACCATTTACAGGAAATACAACTGGTTCTTTGCGGTCAACTGAGCTGTCGAAAACAGTTCCGTCGATTAAGGTTCCATGATAATTTACTTTCACTTTGCTGGTATCGGTTGGAATTGGTCCGTTACCTTTTTTGATGATTTCATATTGCAATCCGCTTGCAGTAGTGATTACGCCTGGTTTTTTAGCATTTTCAACAAGAAATTGTTCTCCGGCTGTTTTATTACCACCGTATTGGCTTTCCATTTTTTTAGCTTGAAGTGATTGCATGGTAGCTTGAAGATAAGCCTGAGCTTCAGGAGCAGTCATTTGAATTTTTGAACCTCTCAAACCGTTAACCAAACCTTGTTTGATCAAATCAATATCAACTTTCAACGTTGAATCGCCCATCAAACCCGTTTTTTTCTGATCTTTCAGAGAAGTCCCGATTTTAGTTCCTAATTCAACAATTTCTACATTGTCTTTATCCACTTTACCTTTCATGCCTTCATCCAAACCAGCAAGTAAAGATTCGATTGCTTTTTTGGTAGAATCACCTTTGATATAGTAGCTTTTGATACCATCACCATTGGCTAAACCAAATGCATAATTCAAACTATCCATTTCAGTTTTAAGAGTCGGCATTTTTGCTTTATTATTGTTGCACGACGAAAATGTAAATGCTGCCACAACAGCCACTGCTAAAAATATATTCAGTTTTTTCATTTTTCTGTGTTATTTATTTGTTGAAATTATTTTACTTCTTGTTTAGGTGATTCCTGTGTAGGTGCAGAAGTCGGAGCAGGTGCCTGTTCTTGTGGCATTTTAGATTGTTGAATTCTGGCCATGGTTTTTTGAATGTAGGCTTGCGCATCTTTTGCTGACATACCTTTGTCAAAACCATTTAATGCATTTACCAAACCCTGTTTTACAAGAGCTTCATCAAATTTCAATGTTGAATCACCCATCAAACCTTTAGCTTTTTGTTGTTTAAAAGAGCCTCCAATTTCAAGACCTAATTTGTACATTTCGTCTTTGCTTCCTCCTTTATAAGCTTTATCCAATGCTTTCATTAAAGCAATAATAGGTTTGCTGCTCGAATCGGTTTTCAGGTAATAGCCTTTAATACCATCACCGTTGGCCAAACCAAGGGTGTAATTCAAACTGTCGTTTTGAGTTTTCAAATCAACTTTTTTAGCTTCGTATTTATTACACGAAGCAAACATGAAAATGGCAACCAGAGCTACCAACGGGAAAATACTTTGTTTTTTCATTTGTTTGTTAATTTATGAATTTCGGATTTTATAATTCTCTTATTTTTTACTTTTTATAGTTTTTGTTCCTTTGGATGTTTTACTTTTATTACCTGTTAAATCCATTGGTTTGCTGTTTTCCAATACTGGTTTTTTGATGCCCAATAATTCAACTTCAAAAATCAAAGTTGAATAAGGAGGAATAACTCCACCTGCACCTTTTTCACCGTAACCCAAGCTATAAGGAACGAAGAATTTATATTTTGAACCGACCGACATTAACCCAACACCTTCTGTCCATGCAGGAATTACCTGATTAAGAGGAAAAGAAATAGGTTTTCCATGATCATACGAACTGTCAAATTTAGTTCCATCCACTAAAAATCCGGTATAATTTACTTCAACTGTATCAGTTGCATTTGGTTTAACTCCTTCTTTAGCAACTAGCACTTTGTATTGTAATCCGCTTGGAGTAGTAATCACGCTGTCTTTAGTCGAGTTTTCGGAAAGGAATTTTTCTCCGGCTGCTTTTTTCTCTCCAACTTCTTTGGTTTGAGCTTCAGTAATATAATTTTTAAAATATTCTGTGGCAACTTCTTTACTCAACAAAGTAGAATCGCCTTTCATGGCAGCACTGAAACCTTTAATCAGTAAATCGACATTGGATTTTCCTCCGGGAATTGCTTTCAGATTTTTTGCAAAATCAGTTCCAACATTTATACCCAATGCATAACTCATTGAATCTACACCGTTAGCTAAAACATTAACCGGAACAGCAACAGGAGCAAGAACTGCCTCTTTTTTCTTTTTCGATTTAAAAAGTTGGGCATTTGCCGAAGCAAAAACCATGCTTACAGCCAAGAGAATTAAAATTGTCTTTTTCATTTTATAAATTACTTTTTATGTTTTTATTTGTCTAATTATAAACCATTTACTATAAAATACACACTATACAATATCCAATAAATCTACTTCAAAAATCAAAGTAGAATGCGGTGTAATGGATTGGCCTGCTCCTTGAGCTCCATAAGCCAATTCAGAAGGAATATATAATTTCCATTTAGAACCAACCGGCATAAGTTGCAGTGCTTCCACCCAACCGCTAATAACTTGTGTTACACCGAAAGTGGCGGGTTCGCCACGATTTACCGAACTATCAAAAACAGTTCCGTCAATTAGTTGTCCGTGATAATGAACTTTAACAGTATCCGAAGCTTTTGGAGTTGCACCGGTTCCTTTGGTCATAATTTCGTATTGTAAACCGCTTGCCAGAGTTACCACATCAGAGCGTTTTGCATTTTCAGCCAAATAGGTTTGTCCTTCGACCTTTGATTGTCCGCCAGCTTTTTCAGCCAGACTTTGAAAGAATTCATTGATAATTTCTTGAGCTTCTTCGTAACTTATTTCAGGTACATTTTGCTCCATAACATCCTTAATTCCTTTGGCTAATTTGGTGTAATCTATGGATTTAATTCCACTGCTCAATAAATTGTTACCCAAACTTAAACCCAACGCATAACTTACTTTTTCCATATTAAAATGCCCCTAGCCCCTAAAGGGGAATTATATTTATACTAATTTATTACCTTTTATTTTCACCTTTCTTCAAAATCCCCCTTTAGAGTTTATCCGTCAACTGACGGAGGTTAGGGGTCTTTGGTTTTAGGGGTCTTAAAAAACGCTGCAAAGATAGCTGATTTCTTGAATAATAACACGTTAATATTTCAAAATTATCGTGCCGAAACTACTATTGGAAGTTTAAATTGCTTTCTTTTTCCATTTTTGGCATTAAACATCTCAAAATAAAGCACATAAATTCCAACATTTACATTTTTCCCCTTGTCGGTTTTTCCATCCCACATGAAAAATCCTTCCGATGAAAGCAATTGATTAAATGCCAGTTGGCAAACTTTAACACCTATCGGATTTAAAATCATCGCATTGGCCACATATCCCGGCAATTCGGTTTTATAGCGGATAAAACACACATCATCAACTCCATCATTATCTGGTGAAAAAGCTTCCGGCTCCACCCAAACCGGCTTCTCATCTGTTTCATCCGAAACAATATCACGATATTGCGAATTTTTATATCCTGGAGTTCCATAATTTGTTTCGGAAGCTGCCGAGTGCCACGAACTTTGATCTTGTGTTGGCAAGTTCGGGTTAATCCGTTCCAAAGCCACTCCTTTCGGATTTTTGACTAATATATGATGCCATTTTGTATTGTAAGTCAGTTCGTCATAAATGGAATCTTTCGCCGTATTGCATAATACCAGCGTGGTGCTTTCATTATTCAGCGCCGACCAACCTGTAGAAATAATATTGCTCCCAGAGGGACAATAATGATAATTCCTGACCGAATCGGCATTTTCGCAAACTGCCAGATAACTCTCCGGCATCATAATTGTTTCACTTGGAATTTTATTGCCTGAATTCAGAGTTCCATCAGTTTTCCGGGTCGTAAAAACCAGCCCTGAAACATTCAAAACTTTATCCGATTTATTATAAAACTCAATATATTCCAATGAATTAGCCGGATTTTCAAACATCACTTCATTAATTACTAAATCACCGAATTCAATTGGTTCAATTATTCCGATGCTCTTTTCTGTTTCGACCAGTAAATTCCCTGCTATATCTTTTAATCCCGAAATCTGCACAGTATAAATCGTCCCCAGCTCAAAATCGGAGGAAAAAGTAAGATCAATTGCTGTTTTATCAATCGATACGCTCTTTGAGACCGGATTTCCAATTCCCATATTCACTTCAAAAGTTGCATTACTGAAATTCATTGCTTCGGAAAATACCAAATGCATTTTATTGGGTGGATTAATTCGCAAACTCGTCCAATGCGGAGCTTCAGCATCATTTCCTTTATCACCACTTACCTGAATATCATCGAAAAAATAATCTTGACCGGTTGTTCCGGTATTCGAATATAAAAGTCCAAAATATGAACTTCGTTTTACTGATGTATTTTGTACAGTTCCTTCCAACACAAAGTCAGTTTCATTTGCCAACTTGCTGTATAATGTGAAATTACCCTGAGCATCTCGTGTCACTTTAATTCTAATTTCAACCGTATTACCATCGGTTCGTTTATCTTTCCCATCAATTATTTTCGTCTTTTTTGTTCCTTCCTGTACGAAAAGCGAAACTTCGTCATTTGTTCCGCCAATTTGCACATAATATCCATAACAACCTGATGTCAAATCATTTCTATCGGATACAAGATAAACTGAAGCATAGTTTGATGAAGATGTTGTATAATTTATCTTCAGCCAACATTCCCAAGTTGCATTATTGATAGCTTCGGATGCTGTAAATAAATAAGAAACCGAAGTGGTTGTCGCTTTGGATTGCAACTGATACCCGGAATTGACCTGAAAGTTAGTATCTGAACCTGTCCATGTTGGATTTTGACTAAAATCTCCATCCAAAAAGCTTTCATTCACCTGCCCGAAACACATAATTGGTAGAATTATCATTAAAAATAAAACTGATTTCTTCATAAGTTGTTATACTTCTATTAAATGAATTACTTTTGCAGTATGAATGACCCCTAGCCCCTAAAGGGGAATTTTGCGGACTTAGTCTTTTGAAGTACAAATATATAAATAATTTTACAAAAAGTTTAATAACATAATTATTTTGTAAAAAGATTTCTAACTTCACTCTTAGTTCCCCTTCAGGGGTTAGGGGTGTATTTAATTTTAAAAAATAATGAAAGTAGCAATTGTAGGTGCCAGTGGCGCCGTTGGCCAGGAATTTTTGCGTGTGTTGGCCGAACGCAATTTCCCATTGACAGAGTTGAGCCTATTTGGTTCATCGCGCAGTGCGGGTAGTGTTTATGAGTTCAAAGGTGAAAAAATCACCGTCAAAGAGCTTAAACACGGTGATGATTTTAAACCATTCGATTTAGTATTCACCTCTGCAGGTGCAAGCATATCCAAAGAATTTGCTGATGACATTACCAAATTCGGTGCTGTAATGATTGATAATTCATCGGCTTTCCGCATGGAAAGCAATATTCCATTAGTTGTGCCGGAAGTAAATGCAGCCGATGCAAAAGATCGTCCACGTGGAATTATTGCCAATCCAAACTGTACAACCATCCAAATGGTGGTTGCTTTGAAAGCTATCGAAAACCTATCGCATATCAAACGTGTTCATGTTTCCACCTATCAGGCTGCTTCGGGTGCCGGTGCTGCAGCAATGGACGAACTGGAATTGCAATATAAACAAGTTATTACCGGTGAAAAAGTTACAGTAGAAAAATTTGCTTATCAACTGGCATATAATTTAATACCTCAGGTTGATGTGTTTACCGAAAACGGTTATACCAAAGAAGAAATGAAAATGTACCACGAAACCCAAAAAATCATGCATTCCGATGTGGAAGTCAGTGCCATGTGTGTTCGTGTTCCCGCCTTGCGTGCTCATTCCGAAAGTATTTGGCTAGAAACTGAACGTCCGGTAAGTGTAGAAGATGCCCGGGCTGCTTTTGCAGTTGCACCCGGCGTAGAAATGATTGATAATCCGGCTGAAAAGAAATATCCAATGCCCTTGTTTCTTTCGGGTAAAGATCCGGTTCATATTGGTCGTTTGCGTAATGATATTTCTAATCCGAACGGACTTACATTCTGGTGTGTAAGCGACCAAATCAAAAAAGGAGCGGCGTTGAATGCTGTTCAAATTGCTGAATATTTGATTGCAGAATGTGATTTAAAATAAATACTTACTCGATCAATAAAAAAATAAAATTCCGGTTTCGAATAGCTCGAAACCGGATTTTTTATTTCTAACTTTCCAAAGTTCTGAACTTTGGAAAAGTTATATACTAACAAACCTATTCTCCAGAATTCACAGCTACCCCATCAATTATCACATTTTTCAATGTAACTTTACCAATATTTTTGATATAATTTTTATTTTTCACTCCGCTGAAAACACAATTGCTAATATTGATATTATTCACGCAGGTGATTCCCTGAATTCCTTCCAGCCAAATGGCAAATGCTGACTTTTGAGATGTTACATTTGTCAGGTAAACGTTTTTTATGGCCGGTGTAAATTTCCCCTGACCTTCAAAATCGATATGATAACTACAATTGATGGATAAAATAGCATCGCGTACTTCACCAACAGTTACATTTCTTACATAAACTCCTTCAGTCACTCCACCACGGCTATTATTGGTTTTTATCAGAATGGCACGATCCAATTCAGGACTATTCATTTCGCAGTTTTCAACAAAAATATTCTTGCAGCCGCCCGAAATTTCACTTCCCATTGACACACCACCATGACCTTTTTTCATATGGCAATTACGAACCAACACATTTTCAATCGGTGCATTTGCCCGACGTCCATCAAAATCACGTCCCGATTTTAGTGCAATACAATCATCACCAGTATTAAATGTGCAATTTTCAATCAACACATTCTTGCATGATTCAGGATCACAGCCATCATTATTCGGTCCTTCACTATTCACAGTCACATTACGAACAATCACGTTTTCAGACAAAATTGGGTTTAATACCCAAAAAGGTGAATTGATGATGGTTAGATCTTCTATCTTGAAATTTTTACAGATGATAAAACTTACAAATTGTGGTCGGAGATAAAAACCTTCACCCATTTGACGTTTTTCTACAGGAGTTTGAGTATCATTATATTTTTTCAAAAGCGGACGATTATTTGGATCCAATTGACTTGGAGTCCCTTTTATGTAGCCCATTTTTGTCAATCCTTTCCATGGCCACCAATTTGTAGTGCTTCCTTGTCCGTCTAAAGTTCCTTTGCCAGTTACTGCAAAATTTGTTTGTCCGTTTGCATAAATAAGCGGACTGTAGTTGTAGCAATCATCACCTTCCCAACGGGTACGAACCACCGGAAGGTAATCTTTCGGATCGGTACTGAATTTCAAAATAGCTCCAGCTTCGATGTGCAAATTTACATTGCTTTTCATGTGAATAGCTCCGGTAAGAAAACTTCCTTTGCTTATTAAAACTTGTCCTCCTCCTTCAGCATTGCATTTATCGATGGCCGACTGAATAGCTGCCGTGTTTTTTGTTTTACCATCACCAATTGCACCATAGTCGCTCACATTATATACTTTGTTCTTGAAAACCGGATCTTTCAGATTGGCAGCCATCTGGTTAATATATTCCCAGGATTCTTTTTCTGTTGTCTGACTGTTTACATTCAGTGAGAAGGCCATTAAGAGTAAGATTAAAAAGGATGTAACTGATTTCATAAATGTGTTTTTTGAGGTACAAATTGATTCGATTTATTTTATCAGTGCAAATATAAATGACTTTTACAGTTAAGAATGTGGATTTATTTGTTTAATATGTGGAGAATATATTGATTTGGTATTTTATAGCATAAAAAAAACCTGCAATGCAATATTACAGATTTTTTGAATTAGTGAAATTTGTGTAAAGTGTCAAATAATTGTTGTCGTGACCCTTTCAGTGACCACCATAAAATATCGTGCGAAATTATCATCCTTCATGTATTCAATCAATTCTTTCTGCCATATACCGGCTTCATCCGAAAGTTTCATCAGCTTTTTATTATTGTCCAAATCATCAGGATTTACTTTTTGTACTTTGACCATTGACCTAAATTCTTCAAGCCATTTCACGTAACCTGTCATAAATTCTTTTTGCTCAGGTGTTAAGGGGAATTCCTCTTTTTTATTCTGAATTATTTCTGCAGCTTGCGAAATTCCAGTTGAAGCCAATGCAGTTGCTCCAACTGCTAAACCTAATTTCTTCAGAAAATCCCGACGGGTTGATTCGTATTCGTCCATAGTTCTTATTTTTAAAATTACCGACTTTTGTATATTTAATGAATACAATAAATTTAGGGGAACAATTGTTCATTTGGGAAATGTGGAATTATTTTCACAACCCGAAATTCAACAGACTTAACTGATTCTTACCTGTTTTTGTAATTGCTTTTCTTTAAAATCCAGACCAATAGCATATCAATTTGCCAACTTATATATATTTATACACCATATATACTGCCACAACCAGCAGGAAAACGGCATATATTTTTTTGAAAGTGGAACCGGATAATTTTATTGCCAGTTTGCTTCCGAAAAATACACCGCCTACAATTCCTATAGCAATCAAAGCCGCATAAATCCAATTCAAATGACCTGCTTCTGCATACACAATGACACTGGGTAATCCAACTGGAAGTTGCAAGGCAGCCAAAGAAGTGGCCGAAGCAGCTTTCACATCGTAATGGAAAAACTTTATAAGCATCGGAACGATGACCAAGCCCCCACCTTTACCAAATAAGCCCGCAAAAACTCCAGCAACTAAACCTAAAAGTATAAATTGCCAAAAATAATAATGAATTTCCTTAGGTAAAGTTTGATTTTCAACCTTTTTTTGTTTTTTACTCTTGAGAAATTTGGGAACATCGAAATAACTAACTGCCACGTAGACTAAAATAGCAGCATACAACTTGGATAAAATCTTGACATCCAGCGTTACCGCTGCTTCTGCACCAAAATAAGAACCGCAAAGTAAACCCGCAGAAATCCAAAGTGCATTCTTAATGTCGATAAATCCGGCTTTGTAATAAGTCACCACACCCAATGCTCCAACAGGTAACAACATAGCTGCAAGCGACGTAGCGTTGGCATCTAATAATCCCATTCCAAAAATAGCGATTAAGGAAGGAACCATTACAATTCCACCGCCAATTCCAAACAAACCCGACATGATACCGGTACAAATTCCTAAGATTAAAAGTCCTATTTCCATAATGCTTTTGCTGAAGTTGCAAATTTAATTTATTTTATCGGATGAACCGTGACTTTTTATAAAATCAGGTTCAATAAACCAAAATTCGCTTGTCACAAAGCGTAACAAGCGAATTTTATAAAATCACAATTCTACAAAATTTATTGTTGTTGTATAATTTCCAAGGTATCCGTTGCAATCATTAATTCTTCATCAGTAGGAATAACCACAACTTTCACTGTCGAATCTGGTGTGCTGAGCAGCACTTCTTTGCCATGTGAAACGGCATTAAGTTCTTTATCTATCTTCAAGCCCATAAAACCTAAGCTATCGCACACTTTTTGGCGAGTTCCGGTTTGATTTTCACCAACACCACCGGTAAATACCAATACATCAAATCCTTCGAGAGCTGCTGCATACGAACCAATATATTTTTTAATCCGGTATTCGTACATATCCAGTGCCAGTTTCGCTCGTTCATTTCCTTCGGCCACCGCGTTTTCAATATCGCGCATATCCGATGAAATTCCCGAAACACCCAATACTCCGCTGTGTTTGTTGAATAAAGTAGAAACCGATGCAGAACCAATCATTTCTTTTTCCATGAGAAAAGTTACTACTCCCAAATCTACATCTCCCGAACGTGTCCCCATCATTAATCCTTCTACCGGGGTGAATCCCATGGATGTATCAACCGATTCTCCGTTCTTTACGGCACAAACCGAACAACCATTTCCGATATGCGCAGTAATCAGTTTTGTTTTGGAATAATCCAATCCCAAAAATTCGCAGGCTCTTTTGGATACATAGCGATGACTCGTTCCGTGAAAACCATAGCGACGAATACCATATTTCTTATACAATGAGTATGGAATTCCATACATATAAGCATATTCGGGCATGGTTTGATGAAATGCCGTATCAAAAACCGCAACCTGTGGAACGTTAGGAATCAATTCGGCAATGGCTCGTATTCCGGCCAGATTTGGAGGATTGTGAAGCGGTGCAATATCAATACATTCGGTAATTTTTTGAATCACTTCTTCTGTAATCAGTACACTGGAATTGAATTTTTCACCTCCGTGAACAACACGATGACCAACGGCATTAATTTCATCGAGCGATTCAATTGCACCATGTTTCTGACTGGTCAATACTCCAAGAATGTATTCAATTCCGATTTGATGTTCCAGAATTTCACCTTTCAGTATTACTTTTGTTCCATCTCGGCGCACATGTTTCAGAAACGAACCCTTCATCCCGATTTTTTCAACTCCACCTGTTCCCAACTCTTCGTTGGTTTCCATATCCAGCAGTTTATATTTTATTGACGAACTTCCGCAGTTCAATACTAATATTTTCATGTTTCAGGTTTTTCTATTTAACAATATTGCCAAAATCATCATAATTATAAAATCCATGTTTTGTTCTAATTCCGAAATGTTTTGCCCGGAAAAGACGAAGTAGAATTGGCGATGGTTTATATTTCAAACTTCCGTATTCGTCCCACAGATTTTCGAGTAAACGCACGATTTTTTCAATTCCCAGTTGATCTGCTGTACGGAAAACGCCCTGTCGGTGACCAAATCCGACTGTCAGAACTTTGTCGATATCTTCCACGCTCGAAATTCCTTCCATCAAAATTGCACAGGCCTCGTTCAGCTGTATCAGAAACAAACGGATACTCACTAAACCCGCCGATTCCATAACCGGAATATAATCGTGTTTTATCAGCTTGGCAAATTGACATACTTTATCGTAAGTCTCCGCCGAAGTATTTAATCCGGGAACAATTTCGATAATCTGCGAATCGGGAACATTAGATAAATAATGCAAACCGATACATCGTTCGGTGTGTTTCAGTTCTGATGCCAAATCAGTAACAATCACAGTTGTTACATTGGACGCAATAATAGCAGTTGGTGATAAAACCCGTTCCAGCTCCATGAATACATCTTTGCGATGCATGATTCTTTTTTCACCGGTTTTATCGTTATACCGAATTGCTTCAATCACAAAATCACAACCACTGAAATCTTCATAAACCAAAGTTCCGGTGATACGACCCATAATCGCTTTTTTCTCGTTTTCGGTCAGTCCCCAGTTTGAAATCTTTTTATCCAGTTTTTCCCCAATACGGTTGTATGCGTTTGCAATACTTTCTTGGTTTGGTTCCAGAAAAATCACTTCCATTCCATTCAGAGCAGCTGTGGTAGCTATTACACTTCCCTCAACACCACATCCCACCACACCGATTCGCGAAAACAAGGTTCGTTTTCGGTTACGCTTGCTTAATCCGTAGCGTTCAATCGCTTCAAAAATTTCTTCTGCCATTTTGTTAATAGTTAATTGGTTGATTGGTTAAGTGGTTAAATGGTTGAGGAAAGTTTGTTGTTTTGACCTAATCAACCAGTTAACTAATTAATCTTAAACTTATTTCATTGCTTGATTTGCCGTTATTGTTATCATTTTTACAATATCATCTACCGAACATCCACGTGATAAATCGTTGATTGGCGCGGCCATTCCTTGTAAAATCGGCCCAACTGCCTGAGCTCCCGAAAAACGTTCAACCATTTTATATCCGATATTTCCTGACTGTAAATCAGGGAAAACCAACACATTAGCATGACCGGCGATTTTGCTTCCCGGAGCTTTGCTTTGTCCGATTGCCGGCACCAAAGCCGCATCAGCCTGAAGTTCTCCATCGATTTGTAAATCAGGATTCATTTCTTTTGCAATTCGTGTTGCTTCCACCACTTTGTCAACCAGTTCGTGTTTCGCACTTCCTTTCGATGAAAAGCTCAACATGGCCACGCGTGGTTCAAAACCTGCAATAACACGGGCAGTATTAGCTGTACTTACTGCAATTTGTGCTAATTCCTCAGCAGTTGGATTTGGATTTACGGCACAATCCGCAAAAATCAATAATCCGTTTTCACCATATTGCGGGGTTGGCGTAAACATCAATAATGCTCCCGACACAACACTGATTCCTGGAAGTGTTTTTACAATCTGAAAAGCTGGACGAAGCACGTTTCCGGTTGCATTTTGAGCACCGGCTAATTCACCATCAGCATCACCGTTTTTTATCATCAAACATCCCAGATACAACGGATCTTTTGACAATTTTGTTGCATCTTCAATAGTCATACCTTTACTTTTACGAATTTCAAAAAGAAGGTTTGCATAAACTGGCATTTTTGCATCGGTTTCAGGATCAACGATTGTGGCTTCCTGTATATTATTCAGATTATTTTCATGTGCCAGCTTTTTGATTTCGTCTTTATTACCAATTAAAATCAGTTTGGCAGCTTTTTCTTTCAGAATAATATCAGCCGCTTTCAAAGTTCTGATTTCAGTCCCTTCGGGTAATACGATGCGTTGAGGATTGGCCTTGGCTTTGGCCATAATTTGTTCAAGTAAATTCATTTTGCAGAAATATATAGAGTTGTGCTAATTCGCGAGGAGAAATCTTTGTTCTTAATTCGTTGCAAAGATACTTCAATATTCTAAAATTGCAATGTAGAGATGGCAGCTTTTTGTATATAATTGATAATATGTCATTTTGTAAACTAAAAATATCAAAAATTCCAGTAAATAAAATCCTTTTATTACTTTTTCAAAGCTTAATCAATCTAATTAAATATTCAGATTTTTCCAGAAACACTATGAAATATAAGTTAAGTTACTACCATTCCTCAGATTATCCACACTTTATGCAAATAAATCCACAACACATCTGTTTTTGGGAACTACTTTTGTATACTTCAAAATCCTACAAATATTCATCATGAAAAAAACATTTATTTTATTCGTAGTTCTCGTTTTAAATTGTGCTTCAATTTTCCAGCTTGCTTCAGCAACGACATATTATGTTTCGCCAACCGGTACGTCTTCCGGCCTCGGGACAATGGCAAGTCCTTATAATTTCTCGACCGCGATAGCTAAACCACTCGTAGGTGGCGATTCGATAATTGCACGTGGTGGATTATATAGTTTTACCAGTTTGCAACAATATTCCAAATCAGGTAGTGCAATCAATTTTATCCATGTTGTGAATAATCCTAGTGAAATTCCAATTCTGGATTTTCGAAATCAGCCTTATAACAGCAACAATCAGGGCGTAAAGATCTCCGGAAATTACGTTCATTTCAAAGGATTCGTAATTCAGGGTGCAGGAGATAATGGTTTACAAGTAACCGGAAGCAACAATAAAATTGAAAATTGCACTTTCCGTTGGAACTGTGATTCGGGTATGCAATTGAAAACAGGTAGTAACAACCTAATTCTGAATTGCGATTCGTACGAAAATTTCGATTACCAATCGGGTGGAATTTCCAGTCCAGATTATGGCGGAAATGCTGATGGTTTCGCAGACAAACAATACACAAACCCCGGTACTAATACCTATAAAGGTTGTCGTTCGTGGAGAAATGGTGATGATGGTTGGGATAGTTACGAAAAAGTAGGAAATACGGTTTACGACAATTGCTGGTGTTATGGCATGGC
This sequence comes from Bacteroidales bacterium, assembly GCA_038244215.1. Classification (GTDB taxonomy): domain Bacteria; phylum Bacteroidota; class Bacteroidia; order Bacteroidales; family Paludibacteraceae; genus Paludibacter. The sequence goes on along the minus strand of JBBRTR010000012.1, from coordinate 20,154 downwards.
GCCGGCCAGTTTTGACATGAGCCAAAACATACGTTTTAAAACAGACAGTGCCACTTGGTTTTATCAGTTTAAAAGTACAAATTTTGTGATGAAAAACTACGGAAATGGAAATGGTTTTAAACTCGGTGGAAATTATACGTTGAATAATGCAACGCTAAATAACTGCGTATCGGTAGGAAATGCCGTAAAAGGTTTTGATCAGAATAATAATGCCGGGATTATGACTGTTTATAACTGTACAAGTTATAATAATGGGAGTAATTACGGCTTTTCGAACAGTAGTTACGGAACACTGATTATAAAAAATTCAGCATCTTTGACGAGTAAGGGATCAAATAGCTTTAACAGTTTGTCGGTGACTCAGACTAATAATACCTGGAATCCGGGATTTTCATGTTCTGCTTCCGATTTTGTAAGTCTCGATTATACTCACTTACTAAATGACCGTCAAGCCGATGGTTCATTACCGGAAATTACTTTGCTTCATTTGGTATCTACCAGCGGAATGATTGATAAAGGAATAAATGTCGGATTAGCTTTCTCCGGCTCTGCGCCTGATTTGGGAGCTTTTGAATATGGCTTACAAACTGATGTTATTCAGGTTTCAACCGACAATTCAGCCATGAAAATATATTATTCTTCTACAAATCAAAGCATAAGTATTAATGGCTTAGTTGCTGTAATTGAAATCTACAATTTAAATGGAAAAAAAATCATTTCAAAACAACCTTCAAACGATAAATCAATATTTACTATTGGAGATTTAAATAAAGGCATTTATCTGGTTCGTTATACCAATCAGACCGGAAATTGGGGTTGTAAAAAGATTCTTGTTAATTAAAGAATCAGTTTTATTATAAAAAAGATGCTCAAGGTATAATATATAGTATTTTTTTCCGAATAAATGCTTTAGTCAAAGCTTCATTTGAATAACCCAAAACGGCAGAAAAACTACCCGTCAGATCTTTTTTATCATTCGTTTTGAAATTACAAGCAATAGTGTAAATAGAATCTGGTTTTGTGATAGTTAACGTTCCGCTGGTGATAAGTTTCTGGGTCGAATTATTCATGTTTGGCTCGTAATAGGAAATAGTTGAACCAATGGTATAAACGTTACCGTCAACAGTGTCTTTTTTCCCCGGTGCAACAGTAAAAGGTAGCCCAGAATCGCTTATAGTATAGGTTCCACTTCGTAACAAAGTATCTGAAGTTGAAATAAACATATCTTCTAAAAATAAGTATTGTCCAAAACCTGCCAGATTTCCGGCTTCTGTTATTTTCAATGAATCGGAAAAAAGTGACAACGAAATGACATTATTTAGATTTCCGTATTCCGAATAATAAGGTCCATAAAACTCTTGATAGCCAAAGCTGTAATGTGGATATGATTCGTAGACATAAGGCGGAGTGGGATTATTTCCTTTGCATGAAACAAAAAGAAAGCTGATTGAAACTATAAATAAATACAGATATTTCATCGTTATTTGTTTTTCAATTAAATAGTTGCAGTTGATAATTAAACTTGAAACTTCGGGATTTATTTTGTTTAATTGATTATTAATCCTGAATTTCTTTTGTTTTGATATATCGAACTGGATAATATGCAGCTAAAAATCCCATGGCTAAAACGGTTACAAAAACCAACAGAATGTCCAGAATATTTGTTGAAACCGGATAGGCATCAACAACGTATCCACTCCCAAGCTTCAAAAATCTAAAATATTCCTGCAGCAAACATAAACCTGTTCCCAATACAATTCCGAGCAAAGCCCCAACAAAAGAAATCAGCCAGCCTTCAAATAAAAATATTCGTTTAATTAGCTGATTATTAGCACCAAGATTACGAAGAGTTTCAATGTCTGCTTTTTTATCAATAATCAACATGGAAAGCGAACCAATAATATTAAAACTGGCAATAAGTAAAATAAAACATAAAATCAGGTAAGTGATCCATTTTTCGATTTTCATTATTTTGTAGAAACTTTCCTGTTGCTCGTAGCGGTTTTTCACCTGAAACTTATTTCCTAAAATGTTCTGGATCTGCTTTTGAACCTCTTTTTGATCAACTCCATTTGCCAATTTTAGTTCAATAGCGGTAACGGTATTTTTATCATACTCAAATAAATTGCGAGTCAATCCGATGGAAACCAATACATAATGATCATCGTATTGTAGTTGTTTTACCGAAAAAATTCCCGAAACAAATGTTCCAATTTGGTTAAAGCTATTTTCCGGACGAAGCAAGTTGATATCTGAAGTTCGTTTTGGGGCGTAAATATACAACGGATCGATAAAATGTGCTCCCATACCTAAAATACCGGCAACTCCGATTCCAGGAACTGCCCGCTCAAATGCACCATCATACAATTGAAAACTTCCATCGTACATGATACTGTCAATGCGGGTCATTTTTTCAAAATCGTCGCTCACACCTTTAATCGTCACAGGCATTTGCTTATCTTTGAACTTTAGTAAAGCATTTTCTTCAATTACTTGAGTGAAATAAGCAACTGATTTCAGTTTTTTTATTTCAGAAAATGATGAATTATTGATGTCAAATGTTTTACCTTGTGTCAAGGTAATTTTCAAATCGGGGTCGAAAGCCGAAAACATGTCCGAAATCAGCGATTCGAAGCCATTGAAAACCGATAATACAACCACAAGTGCCATAGTTCCGACAGCCACACCGGTTGCCGAAATACCCGATATAATGTTGATTGCATTGTGCGATTTTTTCGAAAACAAATAGCGGCGGGCAATCCTAAATGAAAAGGAAAGTCCGCTGAATTTATCTTTTAGTGTCGCTTTTTGAGTTGGCATTAATCGGTTTGAGAATTAATCCAGTTCAATCACTTCGCCTTCTTTTAGTGGAGATGGCGGATCGCTCTTCAATAAATTGTCAATATTTTCGAGGTAATCCAGCGAATCATCAACATGAAAATAAAGCTCTGGAACAATCCGTAACTGATTTCGTACACGTTTTCCCAAATCAAAGCGAATAGATTTTGTGTCTGCGTTCACTTGTTCTAAAACGGCAGCAGAGTTTTTACTCGGAAAAATACTCAAATGTGTCCGTGCTATTCCTAAATCGGGACTGATTCGCACTGCTGTAACGGTAATTAATGTTCCGTGTAATTCACGGGCATACAACAAAAAGATTTCTCCCAATTCTTTCTGCAACATCCTGGATATTTTTTGTTGTCTTGTTGTTTCCATTTTAATTTAATTTTCAAGTTTTGTAATCATTTCGTTTGCATCCAAATCAATTTTTGAGAATGCAAACCATTTTTTGGCTAAATCTTTCAATGAAGCTCCGATATGATAGACAGTTTCGTTATCAATAATCAGGAAACGATCGTGTGATTTTGTAAATACACCCACTCCAATAGCTTCATATTGAGCATTATATTTCTCTAAATCTAGATGGAATTGTTTTGATTTTGTTGAAGTGAAAATCTGTGCTTTCACGCCTTTTGTTCGTTTCGAAAGCAATAGTAAAACACTTTCATCCACATAATTGTCAATCAAAACGATAGATTTCTTTGCAGATTTAACTAAATCTGTGGCAAATTTCCATGCATCAAAAATCTGTCCATCATAAAAAATACCTTCGTGCGGCGGAAGTGATGTTTTTATCAACAAATCAAACTTTTGGTCGTGCTCCAATATTTTCCTTTCAATTCTATTCATTCGGTTATTTAGAACATAACCATTCATCAAATATTCTTTTAGAATAGAGTTAGCCCAAATGCGGAATTGAGTTCCTCGTTTGGATTTGACTCTGTAACCAACGGAAATAATAACATCCAAATTATAGAAATTCGTTGAATATGATTTACCATCGCTGGCAGTTGTCAAGGAATACTTGACAACTGAATCACGCTTTAATTCTTCTTCTTTAAATATATTGTTAATATGTAAACTAATATTCTGTTTAGTCGATGTGAAAAGTTCAACCATTTGACTTTGTGTCAACCAAACAGTTTCATCTTCAATCCTCACTTCTAATTGAGTGGAATTTTCTGATTGATAAAGAATTATTTCTCCTGATGTTTTCATGAAAAATATAAATTAAGCTGTTTTAAAGTCCCCTTTCGGGGGATTTAGGGGGCTCGCCACTCAAATCCGTCTTTTGTATCTTTTATTTCAAAACCAAGAGCAGTCAATTCATTACGGATTTTGTCGCTGGTTGCCCAGTCTTTGTTTTGTTTCGCTTCCAAACGCATATTGAGCAATAAATCAATAGCTTTTTTGTAAGCATCATTTCCGCTTGATACTTCAGTTTCTGATTGTAATCCTAAAATATCTTCAATAAATAGCTTGAAAACCGATTGTAATTCTTCCAAATCAGTTGCAGAAATGATTTCTTTTCCATCATGAATTAGATTGATAGCCCGGAGTGTATCAAATAAATAAGAAATTACAATCGGTGTATTCAAATCGTCACACATTGCTTCCTCACATTTGGCGCGAAGTCCGGCTGTTTCAACGGATGAACTTGACGATGCAACTATTTTTTGCAATCGGGCATAACCTTCCATCAATCTACTCAAACCCTTTTCAGAAGCTTCTAAAGCTGTACTGCTGAAGTCAATCGTGCTGCGGTAATGTGCCTGCAAAATAAAGAAACGAACCGTCATTGGGCTGAATGGCTGAGTCAACAGTTTATGATTCCCGGTAAAGAATTCTTCTAAAGTGATGAAATTTCCCAATGATTTTCCCATTTTTTGTCCACCAATGGTAATCATATTGTTGTGCATCCAGTATTTCACGGTGTCTTTTCCCAAGCCGGCTCTATTCTGAGCAATTTCGCACTCGTGATGTGGAAACATCAGATCCATTCCGCCTCCGTGAATATCAAATTGCTCTCCAAGATATTTTGTTCCCATGGCCGAACATTCCATATGCCAGCCTGGAAAACCTTCACTCCATGGTGCTTTCCAGTGCATAATATGTTCTGGCGAAGCCTTTTTCCATAAAGCAAAATCAATACTTCGGTGTTTTTCACTCTGGCCGTCAAGTTCGCGGGTTGTTTCCAACATGTCTTCTATATTGCGGCCTGAAAGTTTCCCGTAATGATACTTTTTGTTGTATTTTTCTACATCAAAATAAACCGAACCTTCACTTTCGTAGGCAAAACCGGCATCGAGAATTTTCTGAGTGAATTCAATTTGTTCCATGATGTGACCCGAAGCATGCGGTTCAATACTTGGCGACAAAACATTCAATGCTTCCATTGCTTTATGATACCGATTTGTGTAATATTGAACCACTTCCATTGGCTCCAACTCATCCAGACGTGCTTTTTTTACAATTTTGTCTTCGCCACTGTCAGCATCATTTTCGAGATGACCAACATCAGTAATATTCCTGACATAACGAACTTTATAACCTAAATGCTGCAAATATCGAAACAAAATATCGAACGTTATGGCAGGACGTGCATGTCCCAAATGCGGATCGCCATAAACGGTAGGTCCACAAACGTCCATACCCACTTTGTTTTCGTGAATTGGAACGAATTCTTCTTTCTTCCGGCTTAATGTGTTGTAGATATATAAGCTATGTTTCATAATATCAATGGTTTTATACAAATCCCCTTTGTTTTTTCAAGTTTTCGTATGCTTCATTAATCGAACGGAATTTCTCAGTCGCTGATTTTTTTACATCTTCACCCAGATCATTTACTTTGTCAGGATGATATTTTTTTGCCATTTGGCGATATGCTTTTTTGATTTCTTCATCAGTTGCAGTCGTTTCAATTTCCAAAGCTTTATATGCCCAGTTACGATCAACGTTCTTCATGTACGGTGCTTTTACCGATTCAAAATCAAGCCGATCAATACGGAAAATGGTGGAAATCCGCTGTATAGTATTCAGTTCGGAAGTAACTACTTCGCCATCAGCATAAGCAATTTGGAAAAGCAAATGCAGCAATTCCAACTTAGAAGAATAATTCATATTCTGACTTATTTGAGTTGCAACTTCCGTTTCGTTGATGTTTTGAGCCAATAAATTTTTCAATATTTGCAATGCATCCAAAGCACCTTGGTCTCCAAAATTGGCTACCAAAAACTTTTTGACAACTGCAAGTTCCGATTTGTCAACATGACCATCTGCTTTCATAATGCAAGCCATCAACACCAGCAAACTCATTTTGAAATCACCTTCGGCAGTACGATTTGGCCCAAGGCTATGCGTAAAAACTGTAGTTTGCGGACCATCGAACATTGAACCGACCGCAAACCCGATTAATGCTCCAATCGGACCACCTAACGCAAAACCTAAACCTCCACCTATAAATTTACCAAAACTTCCCATAACAACTTTATTTGAAATGATTTTAGGGCTGCAAAGATACGAAAAAACAGCTTGAAAAAGGAAGTATTTATTATCTGATATTTAGATCGTTTAGATTTTACAGCTTTTTTCTAAATTATATTTTGTTGAATAATGATTAAGATTTGCAACGCTTCTGAAACTTTCCATATTACAAATCAGATCTTTTCGTTTATATTGGTCGAAATGGAAACCTTACGATGAAATTGGGATTGTATCTGATTTTATAATTTCTCAGACCATAAAGAGATTTCTTTTGTGTGAATGGAAAGTTATGAAACCTCTATTTTTGACTAAAAGGTGCTCCCATGAGTGGAAGCACCTTTCAAAATATCCTATTTTCGGTTTATTGACGAATGAAACTTTTACGGTTTAGTTTTCCTGTCCAGACATCTTTGAAAGTTGTTGTTTGATTTTGTCCGCCAACAATAAAAATCCGGTTCGATTTATCCACTAAAGCAGATTGATAAAAACGAGGTTGAAATTCATTAGGCAGATAATTCTTTGTACTGTCTGGCGTACTCCACGATAAACCTTCATCGATTGATTCACGCAAAGGATTTACCAAAGTGGCATTGCTTTCATTTTTTCCTCCGATAAGCAATATTTTGCTATCATACGAAATAACGGAAGCTCCTGCAATTGCTGGTAATGAGGAGTTTTCGACACTAAAATCTAGCCAGATTATTCCATCTTCTGTCGACCAACGCGTATTTAACAACGTACCTGTTGCAGAATAACCGCCGATTACAAGCACTTTAGGCTTCCCATTTCGTGTACTGAACGATAAAGCTGAATAATCACTAATTGGGAAATTAGATGAAATTTTACTTCCGAAGTTCCAATTTGAACCATCTGTTGAGGTTGCAAAATAATAGGCTTGATCCGTTTTGTTTTGAGTAACTGCCCATAACTTTCCGTTGAAATTAAACAACAACGAAATAAAAGTATAATTTTGAGAAGTATAATCAGCACTTGTCCATGTTAAGCCATCGGTAGATGTATATATTGTAGTTCCATTCAGCGTAAAATACAATTTGGAATTAAATTCAACAATATTTCGCAAATTGTTATTAGCTGGCATCCCGCTTACAGTTGCCGAAGTCCAATCGTAACCATTTGACGAGGTGTACAAATAATTGTTTGTATTATTATTTACATAAAATAAAAACTTATTATTGAAAAGAACGGCTCGTTGATTATTTCCATCGGGAGTATAAAGCACATCCTTTACTTTCGTCCACACATAGAGCTCAGGATTAACCTGATGAACATTCACTTTTATTTTATAATCTTTGTGTGCAATTCCGTCAGCGGCATAATTTATAAGTGTTACAGGCTGTCTGAAATCGACTGTATCTTTACCTGTGATTAGTAAAGTATCTTTATTGTATTTATATCCGGGAGAAAAAACCAGGATGCTTTTGCTATAACTTACAAAAGTAAAAGTAGGCTGCACACTGTCAATTCTGGTTTTGAAAGGCAATGAGTCTACATTTTCAATCGTTATACTATCGGCATTTAATGTGAATCTGGCAGTACTAATATTTGGATTACTAACACTTGTACCAAAAGTCAAGGAAACAAAACGTGCATTTGTCGATGGAGCTGTCGGAGCATTTGTAGTTCCCAAACAAGAACTTAATAAAAGAATAGATAATAGCGGGAAAATAAATCTGAACTGATTAAATTTCATGATAATACAATATTATTTAAGCGGCAAAGTTAAAAACAATTTATGTCTTTTAAACGGCTGCGAGTAAGTTTTATTATTTTTTATAATTAATAGGCCAATAATTGGGAAAGAGCTATGATTCAAATTAATCAGGAAACTGCATTGAAACTCACAAACACAATCTATATCATTGGATTTCAACCATTACCGGACAATGATCGGAATGAATGGCATCCGACAGAATGGCTGCATTTTTCAAGCGGTTTCGGAGCGATTCGGTAACCCAATGATAATCAATCCGCCAACCTGCATTTGTAACTCTTGCATTGGCACGATAACTCCACCAACTATATTGTTCTGGCCTTTGATCAAAAACGCGGAACGAATCTACCATACCCGAAGTTTCATATTGGTCAAGCCATTCACGTTCTTCCGGCAAAAAACCGGATACACCTTTTTGTCGCTCCGGGTGATTGATGTCAATCGGTTTATGGCAAATATTATAATCGCCGCAAACAATCAGATTGGGTCTGGTTTTCCGGACTTCTTCAATAAACTGTGCGAAAGCAGCCAAAAATTCCATTTTAAACACCTGACGTGCATCACCGGATGAACCGGAAGGAATATAAACGCAGATAATTGACAAATCACCAAAATCTGCTCTCAAAACACGACCTTCCAAGTCATAACGTGGATTATTCATCCCAATCACTATATTATCAGGCACTTTTTTTGTTAAAATAGCAACACCACTGTAGCCTTTCTTTTCTGCCGAATGTAAAAAAGTGGTATAGCCCATTTCGGCAAAAATCAACGTGTCAATCTGTTCTGGCTGGGCTTTTGTTTCCTGAAAGCAAAGCACATCAGGATTTTCAGTCTGAAGCCATTCTGTAAAATTTTTGTTCAGAGCCGCACGAATTCCGTTTACATTATACGATATGATTTTCATTGGTTTCCTCGTTTCTCGTTTCCTTGTTTCCTCGTTTCCTAAATCACTGATTCGCTTTTCTTACTTGTTTGTATAATTGGGATGCGAACACAAAACTGTTCAACGCTTCATTATCAACATGGAAAATATCATCTTTGTTCCCTTGCCATGCTTTTTCGCCATGTTCGATGAATATGATATTCTCGCCTATTTCCATTACCGAGTTCATATCGTGCGAGTTAATAATGGTTGTAATATCGAATTCATGCGTAATTTCGTGAATCAACTGGTCGATGATCAGCGAAGTTTTAGGGTCGAGACCAGAGTTTGGTTCATCGCAAAACAGATATTTCGGTTGAAGAGCAATTGCCCGAGCAATTGCCACACGTTTCTGCATTCCACCACTTATTTCCGATGGTGCCAGACCAAAAGCCTTTTCTTCCAGATTGACACGCTTCAGACAAAAACGGGCGCGTTCTGTCATTTCTTCTTTGCTTGTGTCGGCAAACATTTCGAGTGGATATATCACATTTTCCAAAACACTCAAAGAATCGAAAAGTGCCGAACCCTGAAAAAGCATGCCTACTTCACGACGTAAAAGCCTGATTTCTCCCATGTGCATATCCGGTAAATTGCGTCCATCATATGTAATAACGCCCTTATCAATGCGGTACAACCCGATAATACTTTTCATCAAAACCGTTTTGCCCGAACCACTTTGACCGATAATCATATTGGTAATTCCGGTTTCGAAAATGGCCGATACATTTTTCAAAATCTGATTTCCATCAAAGGATTTATCTACATTTTTTACTTCTATCATTTCTTTTAGATTTTTAGAGCCAAGAGCCAAGATTTTAGAGCCAAGATTTTAGAGCCAAGAACCAAGAGCCAAGATTTTAGAACAAAGATAAAAGTTCAAAGACAAAAAACTGACTACTTATTATAAACTGCTTACTATAAACTACTAACTACAAACTGCTTACTGCCTACTGCCCACTGCCCACTGACGTCAGTTTAGCATAATTTTGGTGACAAGGATATTAAAAAACAGAATCAGAATACTTCCGTTTACAACTGCATTGGTACTGGCTTTACCCACATCCAACGCTCCACCATAAGCATAATAACCATAATATGCTGCAACAGAAGATATAATAAACGCGAAAATCATTGATTTGAATAGCGAATAAAAAATATAGTAAGGAATAAATGCATACTGAATTCCAATTAAGTAGTCGCCGGTGGTCAGAATACTGGTTAAAACACCCACAAAATATCCACCAACCAATCCGAGGCCCATACTGAAAACCACTAGAAATGGCATCATCAACACAAAAGCTACAATTTTGGGAAGAATAAGATAATTTGCCGAATTTACTCCCATGATTTCAAGCGCATCAATTTGTTCTGTAATGCGCATGGTACCTATTTCTGACGCAATATTCGAACCGACTTTACCGGCCAGAATCAAACATAAAATTGTTGATGAAAATTCGAGGAGTAAAGTGTCGCGCGTTACCAAACCAGTAGTGTAAACCGGCAACAACGGATTTGATGTGTTCAGTTTGGTCTGCATGGTCATAATGAAACCGATAAACACCGATATAATGGCTACAATAGGCAATGACTGCAAACCCAATTTTTGCAATTCTTTCGGAAACTGACGGAAAAACATTTTCCAACGGTCTGGAAGTACAAAAACCCGAGCCATCAATAAAGAATACTTCCCTGTTTCGCTTATTAAACTCATAATGTATAATGCTAATTAATTAGTTTTTAGTAATTAAAGCTTCTGATATTCAAAAATATCTAATTTGCAAATATACTCTTTTTTTGATTAACCCGAAAATGCCTGAATTACCCTGTAATAAAAAAATAAAGAGATATTAAAAAAAATGTCTGGTGCAATCGGGGCATCAGACATTTTGATAAATTAAGGATTTCAAAATCAGAATCTTTTTAATCTATATCATTTACTTTAAGAGGATTATACGAAATTCCCTTATCATAAACATCGGTTTGTTCGTGTTTCTTTACGTACTTAACTACCAGATTTGTGATGGGTAAAGCCAGAATTTCGTAACCTGTTTTCAGAGCAGCCTGTGTCAGAATCATGACGAGAAGGACATGGCGTGGTAAAATTCCGGAAAACGCGATAGTAAAAAACACCAACGAATCGGCTCCTTCGCCCACGATGGTTGAAAGAATGGCACGAATGGAAAAGCAGCGACCGTGTTGCATGATTTTCATTTTGCTCATCACGTAAGCATTCAGAAACGACCCAAAAAGAAACGCGATAAAACTGGCAACTAAAATACGTTCGGTATTACCTAAAACGGATGCAAAGGCAGACTGATTTATAAAATGTTCCGATCCCTGTGCCCAGATACTCAACCTGAAAATAATAACGGCCAGAAAGTTCATCAGAAAACCGTTCCAGATAATCAGACGAACTTTGCGATAGCCCCAAACTTCGGCAATCAAATCGTTGATAATGTAGGAGATTGGAAAAATAAATATCCCGGCAGTCATTTCGATTCCCCAGATGGTAATCAGTTTTTGGGATACAATGTTGGAAACAATCAGGCAAACTGTAAACAGCAGCCCGAAAACCATAAAGGTGACGGAAACTTGTTTTTTCATTTTCTCTTGTTTTTTTTACGTGGTATTCAAGCACACGTTTTGCAGTTTATCCGCAAAAATCGACTGCAAAGATAGGAGAAATTTCTGAAAAATAAAAAAGGAGTCAAAGTATCACACTTCATCTCCCGTTATTTAATAAGAATCAAACACTTATTTATTCAACGATCAGTAAATTAATTCTTTCTTAATTTTCCACTTCCAAATCCTGAGAAATCCAATGTTGGGTTTCCAGAATATACAATGTCTCCCGAACCTGCAATGGTAGCTTTCAGATTTTTTTCAACATTCAGGTACATGTTGCCACTTCCAAAAACAGAACAATAAGCATCTTGTGCAACAAGATTATTCAAATTCATATCACCACTACCAGCAATTTTAGCAACCAGATTCTGAACTGAACCGGTCAGATTTACATTTCCGCTACCCGAAATCGTGATGTTTAAATTGTTGTACTGCCCGTTGTTTGCGGCAATAAAATTTCCACTACCCGAAATTAAAATTTCGTTTAATTCATCAAAGGCATCTTTAATTTCCACATTACCACTTCCTGCTAATGTAGCTGAATAAAGTGCTACGGGCATCTCGATAATAACTTTCGCTCGTGAGTTTAACAATGATGTAAAGGTTTTGGTTTTGATGAGCAAATTATTATTCACAACCTCGATATCCCAATACGAAAGCATATTTTCGTAATCGGAAAGTGTAACTTTCAATTCACTTCCTTTGTAAACTTCGACCTGAGCCGAAGACATTAATTTGATGGAACTAAAATTCTGTACCTCTCTGTTTTCGGAAACGATACTTCCTTTTCCTACTACTCCATCAATTGTTACAATGCATGAAGATGTAAATAATGGCATAATAGCCAGAGCAAATAATTGAACTAAATTTTTCTTTTTCATAATTTTCTTTGATTTTATTGAATGATTGATTGTTATATTGTTTTGATTCGGCAATTAATAAAAATTTTAAAAAGGGATGAATTGGCATTTTTATTTAGTTTAAATATGATTAATTGGAAAGATTTCGAAACAAAAGTAATTCTGCTGTGATATTTGTACAACTAATAGATAGTGAGTGAACTGAATGGAATGGAATGGTGAATGACATTTTTTAGTGATTGAATGCTTTTATTATTAGACGAAACAAAAGAAGCATTTGGATTCGTGAATGTTTGTTGTTTCAAATCTTAGCTCTTTCAATGACAATTGTACTCTATTCCTTTCAGACTAAAAGTTCCGTAACAAAACTTTCCATTGGGATAATCATAAATCAAATCGGCATAGGTAGCAAGTTTAAATCCGTTTATTTGTTTGTAATCTTTCAATGGCGTCGACCATGGGAATTTACGCATTGTCCCATTTTCTGAAGCTGCATAGCGGTCATTTGAAATGAAATTTGTTAGTTCACCTTTTTCGTTGAAGAGTAAAGTAGCTGTAATGGTTATTCCAGCGTTTGTAAATGAGCATTTCACTGTATTTCCTATGGTTTCAATCCATTTTATACGCTTGTCAATCAAGGTTGCGGGTGCCATGCAGCACATATCATTGAAGAAAGTAACCGTTTCAGAAATGTCCATTACCCTACCTTCGGCATATTGAACTTTAATTAGTGATAATAAACGAATATCCATAATTGCCTTTCCATTGTCGAAACAATGATAACCTGCTACCGGAAGTCCTTTAATAGTAGCTTTCATAAAAAATAATCGTTTGGAAGCATCGATAAAATTATATTGTTCGGTGGTAAAAGGCATCCATTCCGATTGTTCATCTTTACGGATTTTACCCACAAACTCCAGTCTGAAATTATTCACTTTCGGTTTTCCAACTGAACCGGTATAGCGGATATAGTTTTTCACCGGTTCGGGTAAATCAACCAGATCAGCTTCAGTCAATACAGATTCCCTGATTGAATCCGTTTGCTCTAAACCAACTTTCACATCGGCTTTATAACTGTTTTCAAAGCGGGCGGTTGCAAATCCGATAACGGCAACAACGAGAATGATTACAATTGGAATCATACCGAATTTGGCATCTTTCCAAACCATAATGATTAAAATAGTAGATAATAATACTGCGGCGAAAGCCAATACAGACCAACTATTGGATTTTGCAAGATAAGCTATAACAGTGGCTGTAAACAGAATAAAAGTTATCAGCCAAAAGATACCGCTTGTTTTTGAAATGGGTAATGTGAGTTGCTCTAATTTGGCATAATTAAATGCTTTTGCAAAACCCATTAAATGAATGATTCCATGAAGAAAAGTCAAAATTAAAAATAGATATTTCATAATGAATGATTTTTGTTTTAAATTGCTTTTTTTTCAAACTTAATAAAGCAGGAATCGGGCAATTTCAATGTTTATTGTGCTATTAGTTTGTTTTTTGAACGGAAAAGTGTAATGATAATTCCAATGATAAATGATACAACTGCCCAAATCCAAAAACGTGGTTGTTCAACGTTTTTTTGCATAATCAAAATTGGCATAAGTGGAATAAAAGCATTGGCGACACCGTGTACAAATAATCCGGAAAATGCTTTTTTGCCTGAAATTTCTCTTATCCATGAAAAAATAAAGGAATATCCGATAGTGAGTAAAATGAAACCGCCAAAATTCATAAAAGTCTGACTTGTATCAGCTATAAACCAGAGTGGGAGATGCCACAAAGCCCAGATAATTCCTAACAAGAAATTTGCTTTCCATATACCGAAGCGATTTTCGAGCAGAGGCAGCGCATAAGCTCTCCAACCAATTTCTTCCTGTCCGCCGCCAAACAAAATCATGATTATTAAGTAGGGAAAGAATAACCAAGCGGATGGCAAAAACATATCTAATCTTTTTTCGCCAAAAAACTCAGGCAAAATCCAGGCAAAAGCGGTTGAACCACCCAACACCAAAAGCGGGAACAGATAGGCTTTCCATCCAAGCCTGAAATCTAAAAATTCACGTAAGAAATTAATCTGTGAACCTTTTCCATGCTCTTTTTTTATGACAATAAGAGCCGCAACCATTGGACCAAAAGCTCCGATTATTATCAAAGGCATTTTCAACCCTGAGAAAAGTTGAGTTGGAATATTAATTGCACCAAGGCTAGCTAATACAAGCGGCATCCAACACAACCATGACCACAGAAATGCGAATATAAAAAAGGGTGTAAGATATTTTTGACTTGTTTTCATCTGTTCATTTTTATTGTTTTAAATAACTTATTTAAATTGATATTTTACTCCAAATTTTATAAAACCTGAACCTGGCATTTCAAAACCCTTTTGATTATAAAAATCAGTATAAATCCTGCTACCGCGATAGACATCGAAATACATACCCAATTTACTGCCATTATTAAATTTAAAAGGCGAAACAGAGATTCCCAGTGTCGGTCCACCCGACCATCGATTAATTGAAAATTCGGGCAAAATTCCAAAACTATCAGCTGATACAAAATTCATTTGCCCCAGAAAGCCCAGCTTCAATTGGAAATCTGCTTTATGTGACAGAATAAAATTGTAAGTCAACGGAATCATAAGTTGCGAAACTTCTAACCTACGAACTCCAATATAAAAGTTACCATTGTCGATATAATTGAAAATCTGGTAATTGTACATATAATCAATTCCTGTTTCAATTTCATTATGTCCCAACGGCTGATTCAAATGAATTCCAACATTATATCGGGTTTGAGTAGCGCCTGTAAAAGCATCTACTGTTGCTTCTGGAGGCGAACTTGCATTTGGAACAACTGACATGTCTGTATTTTCAACAATTCCTCCCATATTTCCACCCGCTTGTATAGAAATTTTCATCTTTCTATCTTGTGTTAGTGTAGAAACATTACCACAAGAATTTAAAAATGACAGAATAATGTTGAGTATGAAAAATAAGTATATCCGATTCATTTTTAAAATTTATAAAGTGTATCTTACCGCACATTTAAACCCGTATGCAAAATCATCTATAAAACGAAAGTCATGATCATACAGCCACTGAGTGTCATTATTTATAGGCGAACTTACAATGGGGCTTTTCCATGTAAATGATGGCCCGGCAATTATTGCCAATCGGTTGGTCAATTCATAACCAAAAGAAGTATTGAAAGAATTGATATTTCTGATATTATTGGAAATGGCAAAACTTGATGATATTTCTGGGTTAAAAAAGAACTTGTTTGTAATCGGAATATTTGAACCGCAACCAAAACCAATAGCAAATCTGTCGGAACTATTCGGATTGTATGACAGAACAGGGAAAGTATAAAATGCTTTTGTTCCGATTTTAAAGGATAGGTTTATCCAGTAATTTTCGTTTGTACTTAACTCCAAAGCCGAAAAACCACCATGTTTTACAAACGAAAGAAATCCAATGGGTACACCAGCTTCAAGAGTATCAACCGAATTGATAAATCCAAGTTGAACACCGGTTAATTTCTTTGCTGAATTAACAAACCCATGCTGAAATCCAATCATGTTTTTTGTTAAATTCACAAACCCCACCTGAACACCAATGGTGTTTTTCGCTGTATTGACAAAGCCTGTTTGCAAACCAATGAGTGAGTCATTTACCAAGTTTACAAAACCATTTTGCAACCCGCTAACCGAACCCGAAACATTATTGACAAATCCATTCTGAATTCCTTTAAACGTTGAGCCTGTGTTGTTGATAAATCCATTTTGCAACCCCCAAACACTACCATTTACATTGTTAGCAAATCCTATTTGCACACCGCCAAAATTTCCTTTAGTTGTGTTCACAAATCCTAGTTGAACACTTTCATGATTACCGTTCACATTATTTACAATGCCTATAAGCGGATAATTAAAATTCGTAGGAATGTTGTTGACAAAGAAATAATACTGAACCTGTTCGTTTTTAAATGTGTCGTTTGATTGGGCGAATGTTTGTAGACCCATTGAAATTAGAATTGCGAATGCGAAAATAATCTTTTTCATACCTTAATTTTTTTTAATTAATTGTTGTTTGTTTTGAATTTTAATATTTATACAATTTTCAATAACCAGTGAGTCAGCTCATTGAACGAAGCATCTTTTTCGGTTTTGATTTTAGAAATTTCTTTATATAGTTGTTTGTTATTTTTCTTATATGTAAAAGTTCCTTGTATGTTGTTTTCGTTGAACTTAACGATTGATATTTTGTTTGCGTTAATTTCACTATTCGATTTCAGGTGGTTGATTGCTTCATTTCTTAAACCATCGGCATCGGCAGTATTTATACAAATTACGGCAAACCCATTTGTGCATAAATGTTCAGCAAGTTCAGTCAGTTCTTTTTGGTAGGTTTGATTGTTAGTAACGTTGATGTTTTTGGAATCACACATAAGCACAACTGCCGATATTTTTCTTTTCTTTATCGGTTGATAATAAACAACTTTGGTTTTCTCACTATTAAAACTGTTGACAAGCATAACTGTGTCGAAAGAGTACGAATACGCATAATAGTTCCGAACTTTTATTTCCTTTTTTGCATTAATGGTCTGATTTATTTGATTATTCGTCATATCTAAGGCATACAGTTTCCCCATTTGGGTAAAAACACCTTTCATTTGATTGTTTTTCAGCCATCTGCCCTGATAATGCATGTTTGCATTGTCCATGCTAATAGTAAGAATGGAATCGACAAAAGTGGTGGAAGTGGTTGAAAATCCCTTTACCTTTTGCGAAGGACTGTCCATGGTTGATGTGTAAACATCTCCTTGTTTTGTTACATTAAAAACCACAATGATTTCTCTGTCATTGAGGGTTAAAAGACCACTCCAATAACCACATACATTTTGAGCCTGCGTTAAATAGCTGGCTAACAATAATCCAATTAAGAAAACTAATTTTTTCATTTTTTGATACATTTAAATCGTTTACTTTTATAAATTGATAATCCATTTGTTCGGATTACGAAGCAAAAGTAATTATGCACAAAAACCTACACAACTAATAGATTGTGAGTGAAGAGTAAAGAAGAATGAATGGCGGAAAATAGGGATTGAAGTCTTTTTTTGAAAGCACAAAAAAAAGCACGACACTTTCCGGTGTCGCACTTTATATGAAAAGTGAGTTTATTGTTTAAATTTTTTCTACCACCACGGCAGTTCCATAAGCCAATACTTCGGTAACTCCCTGCATTACTCCGTTTGCATCGTACCTCATACTGATAATGGCATTAGCACCTTCGTCTTTAGCGTGCGAAATCATAAGTTGAAAGGCTTCTTCGCGTGCGTTTTCGCACAATTCTGTGTAGATAGAGCTTTTTCCTCCGAATATAGTCATAAAACCTCCGGCGATATTTCCACCAAGTCCTCTTGACATAACTGTGATTCCACGTACCAGACCCAATTGTTTGGTAATCCGGTATCCTTCGAGCGATGCGCTCGTTGTGATTAAAATGTTTTGATCCATGATTTATAAAATTTAGTTATTTTGGTAATGATCCGAAAATTTTTTTGATAGAATGATGAAACCGATGAATACCGGTAGGTTGTGTAAACATGAATATACATTGATGATGAATCACATTTATTCCATTATCCTTAGCCAGTTTCAATGCTTCGGGCGTTTCGGATTGTTGTTGGATCCATAGGTTTTTAATTCCTTTGGCTATGACTTGTTGTATGATCGACTCGGTCTGAGATTTGTTAGTCAAAACAAGCAAGTGTTTTACTTCTGCAGGAAGCATCGTAATCAATTGAACACGTTGACTTTTCGCTTCGTGCGCATCAAATCCCGGATTCACATACCAAAGGTTGTAGCCCAACTCATTCAAATGCTTAGCTACTTGTGCGCTAAAACTTTTCTCGTTGCGAGAAGCTCCAACAATAGCTATAGATTTGCATTTGAGAAAGTCATCGATTTGTTGTTTGCTGATTAGTTCCATAATTGTATTTTTATATAATATCATTTATAACGGAAAGAATTTTAATGTTAATTTAAAATTACAAAACACGATAAATTACGATTATTATGGCCAATAAATATATTGTCGTAAAAATTTGTTTGTTATATCGGGCAATCCAATTTGGCAAATAAATATCAAAATTATCTTTAGTGGAATCGGAGAATTTGCGAGCAAGAATTGTTAACGGGCAATACATTTTAAAAGACATCAAAACAATACCTTCCATAATAACTATTGCTATTGAAAGCCAGGTAAGAAGATTTACGTTATCGTAAATTCCACAATATAAAACATAAAAGATAACGACAACCATAAAAATCCAAATGAGTGTGTGAATTACTTTAATAGTCTTTAGTTTTTTATTATTAGTCATATTAGTAACTAACATTTCGGAGATAGAAATTTGCTTATTATCAGCACAATAGCAAATTACTTAAAATACATTAAATGACTGTTTATCAGCGGATTAAACAATTAAAAAAGTTGCATATTTCGACATAAATCACTATCTTTGAGGTGATTAAACAATAAAGTCGTAAAATATGGGAAATATGCAACCGAACAAAAGTACAAATAATATTTCAGAGATAAAAGAGTTCGCTTACGACTGCGAACAATTGACCAATTCTTTGGCAGGGGTGATGAGTAAATTCAAACTCAAAACTCAGTTATCACTTTTCGATGTTTTAAAAAGCAAAGGTTTGGCCCTGTCTGACATTTTTAGTATTTTGGTATTACTTCCCTTTTTTGGTGTTGCAAGCGTGCATGCTATGGTTAAGAGCGGAATCAAGTCCTTAGACCTTGATGGAGCAGGGAAGGATGTTTATTACGAAGCAAAGAACAATGAGTTCGTTGATTGGCGGATGCTTTTATTATTACATGCCAAACGGTTACGGTATTTGTTGTCAAAGCGTGAAGGCTTAATAATAGAGGGCGTTAAGGCACTTGTATTCGATGATACTCCAATCCAGAAAACAGGAAAAAAGATAGAACGTGTGGGTATTATGCACGACCATGTAAGTGGTGGTTATATACTGGGTTATAAGTTGTTGGTTTGCGGCTTTTGGGATGGTGGCAGTTTTATCCCCTTGGATTTTAGTTTTCATAGAGAAAAAGGGCATAGGAACGATGAACTTATTAAAGCCTTTAAAAAGACGAAGAAAGCGCTAGAAAAAGCAGAGCTTACAGTTCTAAGATGTAATGAATCAGTGAGCAAAAAGAAAGCTAAAATAAACGACTTCATTGCTGAATATGAGTCTAATCCAATTAAAAACAACAATATAAAACTAGGCAGAGCAACAGATAGTTTCAACAAAATAGCATATAAGTTAGCGTTATGCACACAAGAAAAAGCTGAGAAAGTAAGAGAATTTGAATCAGCAAAAAAGAAATTGAAACAGTTTTACAAAGACGGAAAACTGTTCGGCTTGACTACTAAAGAACGAAAAGAACAATACAAGAAAATCGTCACCAAAGACAGCTGTGGATATACCAGACGTAGAGAGTTAGATAAAGGGAAAATCAGCGTGATGCTTGAAATGCTAAACAGGGCAGTTAAAAATGGATTTGTACCTGATTATGTGCTTGTTGACAGTTGGTTTTTTTGTTACGAGATACTTGAGAGACTAAGCAAATTGAAAAGTGGGACTATCAAGTTAGTTT
>JBBRTR010000011.1:0-37555 GCA_038244215.1 Bacteroidales bacterium | reverse complement strand
GGTTTTTTCCATTAATTCCGAAACTAATACAAATTGATAACCATGTTTTTTGTAATAATCAATGATACGGGGCAAGGCTAAAATGGTTTGTTCACGCTCTCCACCAGCATCATGGAGGAGAATGACATTTCCCATACCTTGTTGTGCTATTGCTCTTATCACAATTGAATCGGCTGACACACCTTCTTCCCAGTCATTCGGATCAATGAATGAAGTGACACAGATAAAACCTTCGGAATGTGCCACTGCCAACGATTTTATCTGATAAAGATTTTTAGGTTCGGCATCAGTATTATAAGGTGGACGAAAAAGTAAGGTTGTATGATCCGTAATACTTTCAATTAATAATCGGGTGGATCTGAGTTCAATTTTTTCACGATTGTCAGATGTTATTTCAAGATTTGGATGTGTAAAGGTATGATTGCCAATCTCATGACCTTCGCTGTAAATTCTTCTGACTAAAGGAATATTGTTTTCAATATTTACTCCGGTAACAAAAAAAGTGGCGGGGACTTGATATTTTTTCAGAATATCAAGAATCTGTGGAGTATAATCCGGATTCGGACCATCATCAAAAGTGAGTGCAATTTTTTTCGGATTGGAAGCTCCATATCGCTTTAGCATGTACGAGCTGGGCAATGTCTGATAATCTTCGCCAGTAAATAATTGATCAGCAGGGTTATATTCAAAGTTGACATGACCATGATCTGGTAAATTTACCATTTCCAGAATTTCTCCTGAGCCATCATAATTTACGGAAAGAATCGGATCGATATATTCTAATTTTTTAAAATCGAACGGATGTTTATCTAAATAGTCTTTTGTCAGATTTTTAGAATAAAAATTCCAGATTCGTTCGTCTTCCGAACCCAAATACCATAATGCAACTCCACCTGCATTGTAATCGCTGGCTGTCCGGATTGTATTGAAATTACAAGCTGCATCATTACAATGTACTTCATGTTCGATGTTTCTATCGTCCGAATAATACATGGTTATATCTGATTGCATGAAATTGTAACTTACATTTTCTCCGTATTCTTTTGCCAATGAAATCATACCATGATATGAGATTTTAGTACCAATAGAATCTTTTGGCCAGTCAAATCCATAACCTGCAATACCCAGTACTATTTTGCCGGAAGGAATTTCTTTCATGGCATTATCAAGAGAATTCTCAATAAATGGAATTGATGAAATACTACCGGGTTTACTGCCTGGAGTATGTTCATTGTATGACATTAAGAAAATAAAATCATAATATTGTGCCAAATCTTTGTATGACAGTTCATCAATTGTTGGATTGACATTGATTGTCAATAAATAACCATCTTCATGAAGATCTTCATAAAGTTCCTTCGAAAAAGCATTAAAATAAGGTTGGATTTTTTTTGGTAGATTTTGAAACTCAATATTAATTCCTTGAAAATCATTGGTATCAAGAACGGTCTTTATATTTTGAATCAGTAATTTCCGGGTGTCAGGGTTTTTCAGCATTATAAAAGTACTGTCGCCATTCCATCTTTTATTATAGTAATTGCTGAGAATAGGTATAATTGGAACTTTATTTTTATGAATAAATCCCAATGTTTCTTCTTCAATACTTGATTCAATTTTCCCTTTGGTATTCGTCTGAAATAACCATTCAGGAACAACCATATTCAAATGGTGGATATTTTTATGTAGCGAACTTAATGAGTTCATATCCCAGTTAACATAAAAACCTGCCCGGACCGGGAGCGTTATTTTTGTTTGACTGGGTAGTGTTGAGGTGTTATAATAAAATGATTTTGGACGTCTTTTTCTGAACTTATCCAAATGTCTTACAAAAGCTGCTTCATCGGCTTTTGAAACATAAGTTTTTGATTTATCTGTATTTAGATCAGGTAATTTTTTTGCATGAAATGTCAATACTTTTAAATCATAGTCTCTTTTGTTGACTAATGATATGACCACAGATGCGATTATAACTGCAAGAAATACAACTAAAATCCGGAAAGCCCATTTGAAACTTTTCCAGCGAGTAGGTGAAGAAGTCTGAAAAACCTGTTTTTGCATAAAATAGAAAAGTGAATGTATTGAATTACAATATAAATGTATCGTATGTTTTTTACTAAACGTATTATTATCGAAATTGAGTGCAAAAATACTGCAAATACTTAACTAGTTTTTATTTAAGTATGAAAAAATGAAAGAATTAGTTTTTTTGCACAAATTCAATATGTTTATCTGAATTTATTTAGGAATATTGGCTGAACGGATAATGAAAAAATTATTATTGCTATCTAACAAGCGATAAAAACTACAATTTCCCCACGATGCAGGTTTATCCTGAATTTGAGTATCTTCATTGGTATCGTTATTAACATAATCTCGGATCATATTTTGCCAGTTTAAAATTCTTGATTTGCTTTTATCCACCTGAAAATAATCATTATTAGCATCGACAAGGTCATTTATATATCTGATATATAATGTCTTGTATTCGGGTATATTTATGATTTTAGTTACTAGCGGATAGGAACTATTTCCCCAGTTCAATAAATCCTGTCTTCCTGAATCGGTAATAATTCCCGATGTTCCCAGTGTATTATCATAATCATACGGAATAAAGTAAAATTTTCCGTTAGAATCAAAGTAAAAATAGAAGTTATTTTTATTACACCAATAATCGTCCCACATTCCGCAAATTACATTTACGGCATAGGTTTTAAGAAACAAATCAACATTCATTTTGGTCGAGATCCAGTTTTTAAAATCATCGTCTGTCTTTGTATTTAGATTTGTAATAAAATCGGCCAATTGAGTTTTTGCTGCGTCTAATGACGAGGTATTTGTTTTCAGATCGTAAACGGGAGTGTAAGTAGAAGTAAGCGTAATGTTTTCAAGTCCCATTAAAGATTTGTCAGCTGTCTTAAAATCTGCTCCCCAACTGGATTTCCATAAATTCCCCTCACTATCGGCGAATTTTCCCAATCGATTTTCAATATATTGTTTATCAACGGCCTCAACCATCTGATATACTCCATAATATGTTGTTTTCGGATCTTCAGTTATTTTTATACTTAAACGACAATAACTGGATTGAGGTGCTGTCCATACTCCAAAACGCTCAAATAAATCATAACAATAAACCTCGCGAACATAAGTTGGATCATCTTTAAACCATTTCAGATTTACTTTTTCAGAACCAAACAGAGTTTGTGTTTTTGTATATTTCTTAAAGTTCAATGCAAAACTGGCATGATGCCAGGGAGTATTTATCGGAGTATGTACTTGTCCGGTAGTTCCTTCAGGTCTGCGTCGGCTTGTGTTTCCGCGTATCCTCATTCCCGAATTTGGTAAGTATTCGGATTTTCCGTCTTTTAGAAACGTGAAATTTGTTTTTATATATTCCTGATTGTCTGGATTCTGATCGAAATAGAAAAGAAGATTGTTCCATTCGGCAGTGCTGACTTCAAGTTTAATTTCAGGGACGGAAGTTATATCAAACTTATAAGTCAATGATGAATAATTGACTTCCGGTTTAGGTTTCGTGAAAGTGATACTGTCAATTGCGCTGATTTCCGATTTGAAAATAACAGCACCGGCCTTATAAACATAAATCGTATCCTGTGCCTGAATAAAATTTAATAAAAAGAATATCGAAAAAAAGACTAAATATATTCGTTTCATATTCATCTGGATTTTAATGCTTTATAATTAATTTTGAGACTGACTTATTTCCGCTTTGTATTCGGCAAAAATAAAGTCCGTTTTGAAGTTGACTCATTGAAAGTATAATTGTGTTGTTTCCTGATTGAATTAATCTGGTATTTTCATACACAATTTTGCCATTTATATTGATGAGTTGAAGTTTCACATCTTCAATAGAATTAGCGAAGTAACTTATATTAAGTTGTTCTTTAACAGGATTAGGAAAGAATTGTATCGTAATGTTCGAATCTTCTATTTGATGTAAAGCAGTCATTTCTCCGAATCGCAGAAAACTTACATCCGATAACCTGAATGTATTTATACTTAAATTTTTATGCTTAAGAATGAGACTAGCATTTTCGAACGTAATTTTTTGGATATCGGAAAGAGCATACGAATTTTCAATTCCGGTTTTATCTTTTAAAACCAATGTATTTTGAGCAGGTAGAAAAAGAATATTGATTAGACAACACGCTACGAAAATCAGTTTTAAGTGTTTCATTATGTAATTGCTGAATTGAAATAAACCTTAGAGACACAAAGATAATTAAATATTATTCATAAGTGTAATGTATATTCAAACATAAATAAATGAAGGAATGAATGTTCTATAATGAGGCTTTTGTTTGTGTTGAAATAATCATGATATGAAAATTTAAGAATAAAAGACTATAGTTTATTGTATTTTAAATTGATTTTGTTTGGTTGACTTAAAAAAGCTTATTTATAATTTGCATACATTTCGCTTATTGAAAGGCTGGATTAATTTTATTATCTTTGCCATTCAGTAAAGTATTTTCCTGATTTAGCTGATAATTTTGATATTCAGCAAAATAGAAGTTAAAGCTAGTTTTAAGATTTAATCAGGAGTTTAAAAATCTATTCCAAAATAATTTTCAAAAAAACATGGGTAAAATAATTTCGTTAGCTAATCAAAAGGGTGGAGTTGGTAAAACTACAACAGCAATTAACCTGGCCGCGTCGCTTGCCACACTCGGCAAAAAGGTTTTGTTGATAGACGCCGATCCGCAGGCTAACGCTTCTTCCGGCTTAGGTATTGATATCCGCACGCTTGAATTTACAATTTATGAATGTTTAATAGATAACGGTCCACCTTTGCAGGCAATTCAGCCTACCGAAGTCGAAAACCTATTTGTTTTACCTTCACATATCGATTTAGTGGGAGCAGAAATTGAAATGCTGAATATGGATAACCGTGAACGAGTAATGAAGAATATATTGGTTCCATTGAAAGATGATTACGACTATCTTTTAATTGATTGTTCGCCTTCATTGGGTCTAATTACTGTAAATGCTTTGACAGCATCCGATTCTGTAATTATTCCGGTTCAGTGCGAATATTTTGCACTCGAAGGAATTAGTAAATTACTGAATACTATCAAAATAATAAAAAGCAAACTGAATACAACTTTAGAAATTGAAGGTTTTTTGCTGACAATGTATGACAATCGTTTACGTTTGGCAAATCAGGTTTATGCTGAAGTAAAAAAACATTTCCAGGGAATGGTTTTCGAAGCAGTAATCACTCGAAACGTACGTTTGAGTGAAGCACCAAGTCATGGAAAGCCGGTTTTGTTATATGATCCAGACTCAAAAGGATCTTCAAATTATATGGATTTGGCAAAAGAAATGATTGCTAAATATGCAAAATAACAGATTTTCTAAATCATAAAAGATATAAAGTTACGCTTTTTCAAAATATATGGCAAAACATACTGTAACAGGATTGGGTAGAGGATTAGGTGCTCTAATTGATAACGATAATTTCAGCACAAGCGGCTCATCATCGATCAGCGAAGTGGAAATGGAATTGATTTTTGCAAATCCGAATCAGCCACGAAGTCATTTCGACGAAGATGCTTTGACTGAGCTAGCGACTTCCATTCGTGAATTAGGCGTTATTTCTCCGATTACTTTACGAAAAAATGAGGACGGAACTTACCTGATAATTGCCGGAGAGCGTCGGTTCAGAGCTTCTAAATCTGTTGGATTGAAAACAATTCCGGCTTATGTGAAAACGGCCGCCGATGAACAGGTTATGGAAATGGCGCTGATAGAAAATATTCAGCGTGAAGACCTGAATGCCATTGAAATAGCTTTGACTTTTTATCGGTTGATGGAAGAATATAAACTGACTCAGGAACGATTAAGCGAACGGGTTGGGAAAAAACGTACTACCATTGCAAATTATCTGCGTTTGTTGCGACTGCCGGCCGAAATACAAATGGGAATAAAGGATAAAAAGATTGATATGGGACATGCCCGCGCAATTTTAGGTATCAACGATCCTGCAATTCAATTGCATTTGTACGAATTAATTGTAAAAAATGATTTTCCTGTTCGTAAAGTGGAGGAACTGGTACGGTTGTTCATCGAGACAGGAACATTTGAAACCGGTACGAAAGCTACACCAAATCCGGTTAAAAGTCTGAAAGAATTTGATGATTTGAGAAATCAACTGAGCCATACTTTTAGTACAAAGGTACAATTTAACTGCAATCCAAATGGAAAAGGTAAGATAACAATTCCATTTTCGAATGATGAAGAATTGACACGAATCATGGAACTATTCGATAAAATCTAAACTTGGTTTTCGTGAATGTATCTTCATATATAATTGTATTTCTATTATCCCTGATAACATTTTGTACTCAGGCACAAGAAGTTGCCAGACAACCGACATTAATTAAAGATACATTAACGAGAACTGAAGCAAAAATTGTTGATGTTGTTCTGCCAGATTCATTAAAGCCAAAACCTTTTAAGCCGGATCCGACTAAAGTAGTTTGGATGGGAGCAATTATTCCCGGTTATGGGCAGATATTGAACCGAAAATACTGGAAATTACCCATTGTTTATGGCGGCTTTCTTGGTTGTGCTTATGCAATTGCTTACAATAGTAATCTCTATCAGACTTATTTGACGGCCTATCGTGACATCCTTTTATATGCAAGTGATCCGATATTTAAGGAAAATGCCGATAAAAATCCGGGTTCTGTCAGTTATCTAGCTATTGTACCTAAAGGGTATACTATTGATAATTATGGTGGTATTTCAGGTTACACCAGCATTCTGAGTACTGCGCAGAGTAACTATAGAAGATACAGGGATTTAAGCATTATTTTGACAGTAGGGTATTATGCATTAACATTGGTAGATGCTTTTGTCGATGCGCAGTTGTATGATTTTGATATTAGTCCGGATTTGTCTCTGCGTTTTCAACCTACATTGATTGAAAGTGGTATTGGTACAAAATCTACATTTGGAATGCAATGTAGTTTTCGGATTAAATAGATGATTTTCAAATAGATATTAATAAAATAAATGATGAGTTTTAAAACCTTCTTTTCAATATGTATATTTCTAATAATTGGTCTTGTATCTGTTTCTGCTCAAAAGAAAGATATAAAACCAATTAATAAAAACGCTTTGAATGAAGATAGTGTCCTGACAATTCCGGCAGATTTTGATAATACGCTTGATTACATGTTGAATTCATGGTTAATTCAGCGGACGAAAGATCCAAACTGTCTTGCAAATAGCGATCCTAACATTGTAAGTGATTCAATTTATAAATTGAGATTGACCAAAATGCCTTGTTTGATGGAAATGCCATACAATGTAAGTGTACGTTCATTCATTGATTTATATACGGTTCGGAAGCGTCGTCAGGTCGAATTCATGTTAGGAATGAGTGATTATTATTTCCCGATTTTTGAGCAGGTTTTGAGTGCCAATAACCTTCCGCTCGAATTAAAGTATCTTTCTATTATTGAATCAGCTCTGAACACGACTATCGTTTCACCAATGGGTGCAGCAGGTTTGTGGCAATTGATGATTGCTACCGGACGAATGTATGGACTTGAGATTAATAGTCTGGTCGATGAGCGTTTATCGCCGGTAAAAGCAACAAATGCTGCTTGTCATTTTCTGAAAGATTTATATTCTATTTATGGTGATTGGAATTTGGTTATTGCTTCTTACAATTGCGGTCCGGGAAATGTAAATAAAGCCATTCGTCGATCGGGCGGAAAGCGTGATTACTGGGAAATTTATCCATATTTGCCAAGAGAAACCCGAAGTTATGTTCCTGTTTTTATTGCTGCCAATTATACTATTCAATATGCTTCTCAACATAATTTATGTCCGGCAATAGTAAAAATGCCAGTTTTGACGGATACAATTATGATTCACCAACGAGTTCATTTGGAGCAGATTGCAAGAGTTTTAAATTTACCAATTGAAGAAGTCCGGTTATTGAATCCGCAATACAGAAAAGATATTATTCCGGGTGATATTAAGCCGTATTCATTGTGCTTGCCATTGAATTATGCTAATAATTTTATTGATAGATATAACGAAGTTGTTACTTATAAAGCTGATTCATTGATTAATAATCGAAGAAGTGAAATTGAAATTCCACAATTGGTTGCAACTGTTCCAGGTGGCTCTGGCAAAGTAACTTACTATAAAGTAAAAAGTGGTCAAACCTTGAGCGGTATTGCCGCACGATACGGAGTTTCGGTAATCAAGCTAAAAAAATGGAATAATATTCGGAGCTCAACTATCAGTGTCGGGCAGCGATTAAAAATAATAAAGT
Organism: Bacteroidales bacterium; assembly: GCA_038244215.1. Taxonomy (GTDB): domain Bacteria; phylum Bacteroidota; class Bacteroidia; order Bacteroidales; family Paludibacteraceae; genus Paludibacter. The sequence continues at coordinate 29,238 of JBBRTR010000011.1, read as the reverse complement.
AAATAGTCAGAGTTTTATAAACTTACAAACGAAGATTAAAAAGCTGAATATGGAAAAACTTTTCTACTCAATTTCAGAAGTTGCCGAAATGTTCTCGGTGAATCAATCAAATTTACGCTTTTGGGAAAAGGAATTTAAGCAACTGAAACCAAAACGGAATGAAAAAGGGACACGTTTCTATTCTCCCGAAGACATTCATGTAATAAAACAGATAATTTATCTGGTAAATGAACAAAAACTCACGTTGGAAGGAGCTAAACGAAAATTGAGTCAGAAAAAAGATGTGGTTGCCAAACAACAGGAAATTGTTGAGCGGCTAAAAACAATAAAAGCTGAATTAATTGGAATCTCAAATTCATTATCTCAATAAAGTATCAAATCTAATTCTAATCAAGAGAAAAAAATAGCTGAAAACTTTACTGGTATTATAGAAAATACCAGCTTTAAAGACTAATCATGAAACTTTTGAAAATAATGAATTAATCAATTTAATGAATGTAATGAGATTCGTTTATCTCATTTTTTTAACTCATAAAAAGATAAGTTGTAAAGTGACGAATATTGAATATGAAAAAAATGTGGTGGATAAAATGATACGGATTTATTGCCGTAAAAAGCATAAATCTAAATCAGAATTATGTGTTGAATGCACTCGAATCCACCAATATGCATTTGGAAAACTTGATAAATGTCCTTTTGGTGAAAATAAAACAGCTTGCAAAGACTGTAAAGTACACTGTTATCAAAAGGAAATGCGGGAAAAGGTTCGGGATATTATGCGTTTCTCAGGACCTAGAATGATGATTTATTATCCCAAAGATTTTGTGATACATATATTAAAAAAACGACTTTGAAAATGAATTCAAAGTCGTTTTTGTTTGGTTGAAATCAAATGAGATTTACTTCAATCCGAGTTTCTTTTTTACCAAAGGAGTAATGTCATTTGCTTTTGGCGATACGTAGATAACGCTTTGTGTACTTATATCAAAGATATATAAATAATTATTTTCAGAACCAACATCATTGATTGCTTTTTTTACTTTATCAACAACCGGTGCAAATAATTCTTGTTGTTTCTTTTGAAGGTCAGTGTAAGCGGTTTGTTGAAAAGTAGTAATACGTTGCTCAATCTCGGCAATTTCGCTCTGACGGGCTTGTTTGATACTTTCCGGCATAGTTGCCTGTTTGTCCTGATACTCTTTGATCTTCGTGTTATATTCTTCACGCATTTTTACCAGCTCTTTTTCCCACTGACTCTGTAAGTCGCTGATTGTTTTTTCAATAGTTGCACGTTCAGGCATCAACGTAAGAATTTCCTGTGAATTAACGTGGCCAAGTTTTACTTCCTGAGCCATTAAACTAAAAGGTAATGCGCAAAGCAATACAAAAGCAATTTTCTTTAACATATAATTTATTTTTATTGATTTTAATATTTGTAAATGGGAGTGCAAATTTATAAAATTATTTTGAATAACCCAATTTTTGAAGAACAACATCGCTGATATCAATTTTGGGTGCCGTGAAAATAACACTCATGGCTGAACTTTTATCAAACACCAGATCTATGTCACGCTCTTTACAGATTCCCTGAATAGCAGTATATACTTCATCCTGAATAGGTTTCATCAGACTTTCACGTTTCTTGTATAGTTCTCCTTCCGGTCCAAAATAACTACGTTTCAATTCCTGTGCAGCTTTTTCTTTAGCAACAATTTCATCTTCGCGCTTTGTTTTCATGTCGTCTGATAAAAATACCTGTTCGGTCTGATAATTTTTATACAACTTTTGTACATCTTGCATTTGAGCATCAACTTCAGATTGCCATTTTTTAGAAATCTGATTAATCTGATCGTTTGCTGTTTCGTAGGCCGGGATATTTTTCATTATATATTCCATATCCACCATCGCAAATTTTTGTGCATTCACTCCAAATACCATTCCGGCAAATAAAAAGAGTGAGAGAATTAGTTTTTTCATATCTTTTCAATTAATGGTTTTGTTTTAATAAGACTGATAATTCAATTACAAATTCTTTGCCAGTTTTTTATATTTAAAAGAACCAGTTTAAAATATGTTACAATTCCTGACCTAAAACAAAGTGGAACTGGCTTCCGCTCACTTTACCGGTATTGTCTTTATCAAATCCATAACCCCAGTCAATTCCCATCATCCCAAACATTGGAAGGAAAATACGGACACCGACCCCTGCTGAACGTTTCAGATCAAACGGATTATAATCAGACATTTTATTAAAACAGTTACCTGCTTCGAGGAATGTCAGAGCATAAATTGTTGCCGATTGTTCCAATGACAATGGATAGCGTAACTCCATGGTGAATTTGTTATACAGGTAACCTATATTTGTTCCGATTTTTGGATCATAAGGAGTTAAGGATGCACTGGAGTAACCGCGCATAGCCACATAATCTGTTCCGTAACTGGTGTAACTTGACATTCCATCGCCGCCCATAACAAAGGTTTCATAAGGTGAACGTGCATTTTTATTGAAATCACCCAAATAGGAGAACATTACTCTTCCCATTAAAATCAATTTGTTGTCAGGTGTCAGTGGGGTGAAGGTTTTACCCGTGAAAGTCCATTTATGATATTCAATAAAACGATAACGCTGTTCGTTGGTCATAGTAGGATCAGAATACAATTTCCCGTCTATTTTTCCTCCATTTATAGTTGAATAAGGTGGTGTAATTTTAAGTCCCAGCGTAAATGCAGAACCACTTCGTGTATAAATAGGGTTATCAATGGAACTACGACTCAATGTTAGATTTAAACTGAAATTATTATAATGCCCATCTGTCAATGGAGGCATATAAATCCATTTTTTCAGCATAAATAATTGATATGATAATTCTCCATAGAATGTAAAATAATCATCAGGCCAGCTTAACCGTTTGCCATAACCAAGCGAAGCACCTAAAGTTCGCATATATTTTCCCGGATCCATTTCGCTTTGATACTGAGAGCTATAATCACTGCCACCACCATAACCACTACCATAACCACCACCATAACTGTTGCCATAATAACCACCGTAAAGTGAATTCATATAGTTGCTACTTAAATTGTTCCTATATCTATCGCTTACGTCAGATTGAGTTGAATAATAAATGGAAGCAGATAATGAATTTGGTCGTTTTCCACCTAACCAAGGCTCAAGGAATGACATACTGAACGACGAGTAAGATTGTCCATTCGTTCTGGCATTTAGCGAAAATGTCTGTCCTTCACCCTGCGGAACAATTCTGTATGTTTCAGGTCTGAATAAATTTTGTATTGCAAAGTTGCTGAATTTCAAACCAATACTTCCGACAACACCTGTAGAACCCCATCCTGCTGAAAATTCAACCTGATCGCTTCCTTTTGTTTCAAGTTCGTAGATAATATCAACCGTTCCGTTTTCAGGATCGGGTTGGATATCAGGTTTCATTTTTTCTTGATCGAAATGACCCATTTGAGCCAATTCACGCAACGAACGCATGATATCTTCCTGACTGTATAATTGTCCGGGCTTAGTCCTTAATTCGCGACGTACAACATGTTCATAAACACGTGTGTTTCCTTTAATCCCGATTTCATTGATTGTAGCGGGTTTACCCTCGTACATTCTCATTTCAAAATCGATGGAATCATTTTCAACATTCACTTCTACCGGATCAATCTGGAAAAACAAATAACCACGGTTTTGATAAAGTTTACTAACCGCATCATCATCCGTTTCAAGTCTGGCCATCAGGTTTTTATGATTATAAACGTCACCTTTCTTTATGCCCAAAACGCTATTTAGAACTTCGAATGGATAAATAGTATTTCCAACCCATTTGATGTTCCTGTAATAATATTTTTTTCCTTCGTTTACAGTAATATAAACGTCAACACTTTTGTTATCAAACGGAACCACGCTGTCGGCAACAATGTAAGCATCACGATAACCAATTTCGTTATATTTATCTATAAGTGCTATTTTATCTTTTTCATATTCTGCTTTTACAAATTTCTTTGTGCGGAAAAAGTTTCGCCAGTTGTGGTCATTCGTCTTTTTCATTACAGCATTTATCTTGTTGAATGACAAAGCGCTGTTTCCTGTTATATAAATTTTATGGACTTTAGTTTTAAGCTTTTTGTCCACAGCTATATCTACAATAACATGTCCGGGCTTGTTTGGATCGTTTCGTTGGAAAACATTTACATCGACATTTAAGAACCCTTTATCTTCCATCAATTTCTCAAGAACCTTTTTGGCGCGATCCGAAATATTAGGAGTAATCTGATTTTCTTTCACAATTCCGATTTTGGGTTCAATTTCATCTATTTCTGATTTTTTCAAACCTGTGAAATTGATTTCGGAGACACGTGGCCTTTCTTTTAATGCAATATTCAACCATATTTTTCCATCTTGAATTTTAGTTGCATAAATCTTTACATCAGAAAACAAACCTTGTTTCCAAAACCGTTTTACTGCATTAGTAATTGCATCTCCCGGAATGCTGATTACGTCACCAACAGCCAGACCGGAAAAGCCGATTAATACAAAATCTTCATAGTTTCCAGCACCAGTAACCGTAATTTTAGCTATTTCGTATTTTGGTGCCGAATTTGAGTATTCAATGTCAGGTATACTTGTTGAATCTTTTTCAGTATTTGTTTGAGCTGCAAGAAAATTAAAACATAAGAATAGCAGTGAAACAGTAATAAGCGTTTTGTATTGCATAAATATCTTTTAGTGTGTCGAAGTCAAGTAAGTTGTATAATTATTTTCCAAAACGACGTTCACGTTGTTGGAATTCATAAATTGCCTGATAAAAGTTTTCCTTTTTAAATTCGGGCCAATGAGTTTTTGTAAAATATAATTCGGTATAAGCAATTTGCCAGAGAAGAAAATTACTGATTCGCTCTTCACCGCTTGTTCTGATTAATAAATCAGGATCGGGAATAGTATTCGTTGTTAGTTTGCTGCTTATCAGCTCACTGTTTATATTTTCAATAGGATATTTACCTTCCAAAACTTCTTTGCTGATAATTTTCAAAGCATTTGTTATTTCCCAACGGGAAGAATAGCTTAAAGCCAAAACCAATGCCAGACCGGTGTTTTTACTCGTCAAAGCAATGCAACGGTTTAGTTTTTCACCTGCATTTCCGGGTAATCTGCTCAAATCACCTATCGCCATTAAACGAACATTGTTTTTATTTAAAGTGGGAGTTTCTTTTTCAATGGTATCAATCAGTAATTCCATAAGCGCATCAACTTCCGATTGTGGACGACTCCAGTTTTCAGTTGAAAATGCATATAATGTCAGGTATTCAATACCAATTTCAGCAGCAGCCTCGGTGGTTTCACGTACTGAACTCACTCCGTTTTGATGTCCGAAAATTCGATCGTAACCACGTTCTTTAGCCCAACGCCCATTTCCGTCCATAATGATGGCAATGTGCTTTGGTAAATGTGTTTTATCTATTTTTTCGAGTATTGATGACATGCTAGTGATTAGCGTTTAAGTGTTTAGTGTTTAGTGTTTCTGCAATCACATTCTTGTTTCCAACTATCGTAACTAATTCCAAAAGTGATTGTTGACATTAAATCGTTGTTAAATATATTTGATCCGTTTAATTTATTTGGATTGTTGTACTTATCAGAATCCGTATCCTTAAGTCCTGAAGTCCCTTCCAAATTATCAGCCAAAAGAAGCCTGTTTGTCCATTTTAAATCCAGATTCCATCGGTTCTTTAATTTCAGTTTAATTCCTATTCCAAATGGAATTCCTACTTCAAAAGGAAATACTTGTTTATTATAAACATAAGTAAATAAGCTTATTCCGGTGAAAATATAGGGTGTAAATAATTTACTATAGCGTTTATATTTATTACGCTCTAAATCAAAGAAATTAAACTCACCACATAAATCTCCGACCCCAAATGTATTTTTTATTCCAATTCCGGCAACTGTTGCATCAAGTAATTCTACTCTTACTGCAATTCTCGGATTAAATTTGTATCTGACAAATCCACCGAATGCAGGCTGCATATTGCTGAATAGCACGTTATTTGCTTCACCAAGATAGTAGGAGCCTCCGCCTGATAAACCAATTTCAGCTCTATAAACATCAGTTTCAATATCCTGAGATGATGCAAGGACTGAACTAAAAACAAACACACATAAAAAAAATAATCTAATTAATCTCATAATTTCTTTGTTCAATGAGTATAAGCAATTAGACTTAAACGTATTTTTCTTGTATAAATTTTGTCACTAAGATGAATTTCCTGGAACAAAAGTAGTGATAATCTTTTAATGATGGTAAATTGCCCTGAAAGAGCAGGGTATATTTAACATTATATTGCAATTATAGAGAGATAGTAGTAATTGAAAGAGAAAGCAATAAAGAATATGACTTTTTTTATACTAAATTTAAGCGCTCCAGTGCTGAATTTTCTTTTTCGGTCATTTCCTTTTTCGATTCTAATGTTTTATCAGCCTGACCGCATAAATGCAGAATTCCATGAATCATAATGCGAAATAACTCTTGATCAAATGATACTTCAAATTTCTCAGCATTACTTTTTACAGTGTCAATGCTTATGAAAATATCACCCGAAATTAATGCTCCATCCGAATAGTCAAACGTGATAATATCCGTGTAATAATCGTGTTGAAGATATTGTTTGTTGACTTCCAGAATTCGCTCATCTGTACAAAAAATATAAGCAATATCGCCAGTGTTTTTTTCATAAAGCTTAGCTGTTTCTTTTATCCAACGGTTTAGCTTTTGTTTTTGAAAAACAGGTAGTTTTACGCTTTCTGCAATATATTGAATCATTGAATTATAATTGATTTTGAGTCCGAAATTTACTCAGTTTAATTTTTTTTTAGTGGAAGAACATGTAACCGAGTAATATTGCAGCGGTTATACCAACAAAATCGGCAAAAAGACCACAGAGCACTGCATACCGTGTGTTTGAGATGTTGACCGAACCAAAATAAACAGCCAAAATATAGAAAGTTGTGTCGGTAGACCCTTGTATTACACACGAAAGTCGTCCAAGAAACGAATCGGCTCCATGAATTTTCATGGTTTCAATCATCATTCCTCGCGCTCCACTACCGCTCAGCGGTTTCATAAATGCTGTTGGAAGTGCATCAACAAAATCGGTATTTGCACCGGTCAAACCCACCAAATAACGAATTCCATCAGTGAGTAAATCCAAAGCACCGGATGCGCGAAACATTCCAATAGCAACAAGGATGGCAACTAAATAAGGAATTATGCCAACTGCAACCTGAAAACCTTCTTTTGCACCTTCAATGAATGAATCGTAAACATTTACTCTGTTCTTTACAGCCATTAAAATAAAAGCGGTTATAATGGATAAAAGAACAAATGCAGCAGCAAAATTAGAGTATTCTGTAAGTTTATCTTTGGATAAATGACTTAGAAAAAAAATCAATCCGACCACAAATGTCACTATTCCAATTAAAGTTCCCATAACAATTTTATTGAATAGATTGATTTTCTGAACTATGGCAACGCTGATTAAACCTGCTAAAAAAGCACATAAAGTTGCAATCACGATGGGTAAAAAAACATCGGCCGGATTCGCTGCTTTCCATTGTGCACGATATACCATAATACTTACCGGAATCAGGACTAACCCGGCTGTGTTTAGCACTAAAAACATGATCATGGGGTTGGATGCAGTGTCCTTTTTGGGATTTAATTCCTGCATTTCTTTCATCGCTTTGAGTCCCATGGGAGTCGCAGCATTATCCAGACCAAGCATATTAGCCGACATATTTAGAAAAATACTTCCCATTGCCGGATGATCTTTCGGAATTTCGGGAAAAATTTTTGTAAAAAATGGTGCAACCATTCTCGAAATGAGTTTAAGAATGCCCCCTTTTTCTCCGATTTTCATTATTCCAAGCCAGAAAGTTAGAACTCCTGTCAAGCCTAATGAGGTTTCAAAACCTGTTTTGGCCGAATCGAAAATGGACTGTAATACAAGATTGAAAACTCCTGCATTCCCAAAGAATACGAGTTGAACACAGGCAATAACAAAGGCAATCAGTAAAAATCCAATCCAGATATAGTTTAGTATCATTGAAATTAAATCAGGAAATTAATATTTCTTTGTTCGATTTTGAAATTTTATGATGCAAAAGTACATTTTTTCAAGTACGTGGCAAATTTTCAGAAATAACATTTCGTTTGTGTTCAATTATTTGATTCTGGACTAATATAAGTTCTACTTTACTAAAATTAAATCTTAAAAGAATACTCAACCACAAAAGGAACACAAAAGTATGATTATATTTATTTAAATCCAAGCCCACAAAAGTAATTTCTTTTCAATGAAATTGCTTTTGTGGGTTATTATTTTCTTTCTTTTGTGATTCTTTTGTTCCTTTTGTGGTTTAATTTTTATTTTGGTAAAGTAGAATTAGTAAGTATTAAATTGAATACAATTGAATGTTAGTTTAAAGAAGAAAAAAACATTGGATTGTGTTCCGCTTCTATTCTTCACACACTAATAAAAAGACTGAATTATAGTAAGTTACTTTATTCGAAGAAGATTAATTATTGCGTTTTAATCTATTTACTTCATTTGTTTAGTGTGGTTTATAAAATAAATGATTATTTTTGCAAGCTTTTTTCAACTGTTTGTATAAATCCATATGATTTACATTGAAAAAATTATATACATCCAACTAATTTACATTTTATTTATTTACTTATTCAAGAATGACAAATGAAAAATAAATATATTGATCTGATTGAGCAAAGTTTCGAATTTCCAAACGAAGAGTTTAATATTGTTGAGAATGAACTGGAATGGTGTGGTATTCCGTTGATGGATATTATTAAACAGTATGGAACACCGCTTCGTATAGCTTATATGCCTAAAATTGCTCAAAATATACAAAGAGCAAGGCGAATGTTCAATGTGGCAATGGCAAAGGTTGATTACGAAGGAGATTATAATTATTGCTATTGTACAAAGAGTTCGCATTTCTCTTTCGTGATGGAAGAAGTATTAAAAAATGGAGTTAATCTAGAAACGTCCTCTGCATTTGATATCAATATTATGGAATCGTTGTATGAACAGGGATTACTTAAGTCAGATACTTACGTTATATGTAATGGATTTAAACGTCCTCAATATGTTGAGAATATTCAAAATCTAATACGAACAGGATTTACGAATGTTGTTCCTATTTTAGACAATAAATTCGAATTAGACTTACTTCTAAAGAACTTCGAAGGCAAATTTAAAGTAGGTATACGTATTGCGGCAGAAGAAGAACCTAAGTTTGATTTTTATACTTCGCGACTGGGTATTCGATACAATGACATTATTCCGTATTATATGAAGCACATTGCCGGAAATGAACAAGTGGAACTAAAAATGTTGCATTTCTTTATTAATACCGGAGTTAAAGACACTGCATATTATTGGAATGAATTAAATAAGGCGGTTAATTTGTATTGCGAACTCAAAAAGAAGTGCCCTGAACTGGATAGTTTGAATATTGGAGGAGGATTTCCGATTCAGACTCATTTGGATATGGTGTATGATTACGAATATATGGCAGAAGAAATTGTAGCTCAAATTAAAATTATTTGTAAACAAAATAATGTACCTGAACCACATATTTTTACTGAATTTGGTTCGTACACAGTTGGCGAAAGCGGAGCAATGCTTTACTCCATTGTCAATCAGAAAAAGCAGAACGACCGTGAGCTTTGGAATATGATTGACAGTTCGTTTATGACCACTTTGCCGGATACCTGGGCAATTAATCAGCGTTATGTTTTTCTGGCAATCAACAATTGGGATTCTGAATATGAACGGGTGAATTTAGGAGGATTAACCTGCGATAGCGAAGATTTTTATAATGCAGAAGTTCATTCCAATGCCATGTTTTTACCGAAAATGCATGAAGAACGTGAACAATATATTGGTTTCTTCCATACCGGTGCTTATCAGGAATCATTAGGCGGATTTGGAGGGATTCAGCATTGTCTTATTCCGGGTCCAAAATTAGTTATTATCGACAAAGATGAAGACGGTGAATACTTTACCAAACTTTTTGCCAAAGAACAAAGTTATAAATCTATGTTGAAGATTTTAGGATATTAATCAGAAAACACGTTCATTTCAAATAAAAAATGCGCTTTAAATAGCGCATTTTTGTTTGAAATTAATCACCAAGTTCCTCCAGGTTAGGATAGGTTTCCAGCTTATTTATTAATGGATTTGCGTACATTTCAAGTAATTTCATACGCAAAAATTCTGTGTCTTTATTCTCAATTTCGATTTTGGCAAGCTGATGTTTAAGATAACGTTCGAACTCTGTTTTTTCTGTTTCAGTATATTCTTTATCAAATCGTTTCTCTTCTTTCAGAGCGTCATAGGCAATTTTATTGTTAGCAAAAATAGTATAATTAGCGTGGATTTGTTTGTCAATTAATTCGGCTGTCAATTCAATTTGTTCATTTCGGTTTGAAGTTTTAGATTCAATAATTTTGAGATCTTTATTTATATCGCCGGTAATTTCATAAACCACTTTCCCTTTATATCCCATAACTCCTGTTTGCATGCTGATTAAGTCATCTTTTGGATTTTTCTGAAAATCATGATTGTCGCGTCTTAATTGCATCTCTTTTGCTTTCAGGAAATCACATGGATCGTACTCGTACGAAATGCTGATTGGACAAATTTTCAGATTTTTCAAATTCTCTATAAACGAACCGCTTCCATACATATTAAACATTTTCAGCAAACTTTCCTGCGTCCGATCATTGGAGTCTTTTGCACGGCCTTCGCGCTGGGCAATCCAGATAGATTGATGTTTTTGATTTAAAGTATATTCGATATATGCCGACAAGCGTTGTGAACTTTCGAGAATTTGACGGGCATTCAATCCGCGTTTGACAATGAAACTTTTGTTTACACGAACAATATCTTCTATCCAGGGGAAAATCAGTAAATTATCACCGATGGCAATTTCTGCTGTATCCATTCCATTTTCAACTAATTTACCGCATAAGAAAGCCGAATCAAGTATAATGTCACGATGATTTGAAATATAAAGGTAAGATTCAGACTTATCGATTTTACCAATGCCATTTAAATCGATTCCTTTGGTCATATTTGCTTCAAGGTATTGAAGAAAAGGAACAACCATTTCTTTTTGAAAATCAATATTCGTATGAAAGCTGGTGAGTCTGTTTTTTATAATATCTTTCGGTAAAAGCGGATAAACGGTGCTCAGCATTTTCATAAATTGCTTTTCATTGCCTAAACGATTTAAGACCTCATTTACTTCTTCGTTGTTGTAGCAACGTATTTCATCAAAATTGTACTCCATAATCGTTAAGTTTAAATATTTAAATATTTTAAATGAGCAATCTATGTAAGAAGAATTAAATGTCTGATTTTTTCAACCACAGAGTGTCATTTAGTAACATAGAACCACCTGGTTTTTTTATAGAAAACATAGTACACTTAGATGTACTAAAATAACTAGGTGTCACTATGTTTACGTAAAATTATTTCTATGTGTTGCTATGTATCAATGTTTTACTATGTAGATGATTTATTTTAAGAAACAAGACATTATATCCTTTTCACTATTTATTTATAAAAGATAAAACTAAGGTAAATAAAAATGACCGGAGCAGCCAGTAACATACTGTCAAACCGATCGAGCAAACCACCATGACCCGGAATTACATTGCCTGAATCTTTTACATCAACTGTTCGTTTCAGCAAAGATTCAATTAAATCTCCAAAAGTGCCGAAAATAACTATGATTTCAGAGAAAATAAGCCAGTTAATCAGGCTGATTTCAGGAATATATACAGAGAAGACATAACCTGAAATAAAAGCCGCCAAAGCGCCTCCAAAAAAACCTTCCCACGATTTTTTAGGAGAAATACGCTCAAATAATCTGTGTTTTCCAAAAGTTACGCCAACCAGATAAGCACCTGTGTCATTTACCCAAATAGTGACAAAAACCGCAAGTAAAATAACCGGTTGCCAACCATCGATATAAAGAATGAAGCTCAACAGTGAAAATGGTAAAGCAATGAAAATTTGACCCAGAATAAAATAAGCCCAATTATGAATGGGGTTCGGCTTCTTTGAATATAATTCTGCAATGAAAACCAGAATTACATATAATCCGTACACTGAAAAAATCGGGAAAATGATAGTTTTTGTTGCATATAAATATGCTGAAACAAATAAGAGAATACTCCCGATAATTGCGAACCACTTGTTTACGAGCACATTATTCTGTTTGTTTGTCAGTTTGTGAAATTCGTAAACAGACCAGCCACAAATAATTGAAAAAACGATCAGATAAATGTAGTATCGACTTAGTAAAATGGAACCGATAATCAGAGTTATGAACAATGCTCCGCTGAGAGTTCTTTTTACAAAATTATTCATATGCTTTTACCGGATTAAATGTGATTTTTTCAGAGGTGTCAATTAGCTTTGATAAGTTTCATGATTTCATCCAATTTTGGTGACAGAATTATATCGGTTCTTCTGTTTTTTGCTCTTCCTTCTGGAGTGGCATTGGAAGCTCTTGGTGCGAATTCCCCTTTTCCTGAAGCTGTCAATCGGGTTGGGGCGATTTTATAATCGGATGTCAGAATTCTGACAATCGAAGTGGCCCGAGCTACACTCAAATCCCAATTATCTTTATACTGAGCGGTTTTGATTGGCACATTATCAGTATGACCTTCCACCAAAATATCGATATTTTTGTTTTTATCCAATACATCAGCAAGCACTTTTATTGCTTCCAAACCCTTCGATTCTACGGCTGCACTGCCGGATTGAAAAAGTAATTTATCCGACATTGAAACGTATACTTTGCCATCTCTCACCTCTACCGAAAGTTCATCCGATTTGAAACTGAGCAATGCATCTTTTAAAATATTATTCAATCGTTTGGTAATAGAATCCTGACGGGCAATTACTTTTTTCATTTCATTCAATGAGTTTTCTCTATCCTTTAAAAGTTTTTCTTTCGCGAGAATATCGTCAGATTTCCTTTTCAATTCATCCGATTTCTTAGTCAACTCTAAATTAAATTGTTCGTTTTGTGTCAGATTTGCATTTGTCAAATCGCTGTATTTCTTATTTAATTTTTTAATGTCTGCATTTTTCTGAGTGATTGTTGAATCCTTTTTATCAACCAGATCTTTCAAATCGCCTATCTGACTATCACGTACTGTCAAAGTGGAACACAAAGAATCACGTTCGTCAACTACAGCCTGAACGAACTTAGGTATAAATAGTTTTTTCTCCGGTTTAGCTTCACCGCATCTGTAAATTGGTTTACATGAAAATATACTAAATAAAATTGACAGAATAATTAATAATTTGCCTGAATGTCTCATGTTTTTATTTTTTTAAATTAAAATTGAAGTTTGATAAATAAGAGTTATTGTGCTTAGGGAACTGAATATATTTCAAAACAATTTTATATTCAAATTAAAACACAAAGATAACAAAACTTTATTCTTTGGATAGAAAAACCAGCAATTCTTTTGGGCCGTGAGCGCCTAAAACCAGTGTTTTTTCAATATCGGCAGTCCTACTCGGACCGGATATTGTAGAAATGCTTGAAGGTAGATTGTCGGCATACTTGTTTTGAATAGCTATCATAGCATCTTCAACGTAATTGACAAGTTGTGAAGCATGAGCTAAAATGATATGAACCGGAGGAAAAACATTCATTTGCCGACATGATTCCGAAGCAGATGAAACCATTACACTTCCAGTACGTGCAATCAAAAATTCGCAACCTGTTATTCCGGCTTGCATTGAGATAAAATTATCAGGATTATTTGAACATGAAATTCCGAATTTCTGAAGTTGCCCGGAAATATAAGTATCTCTGCAATAGATTGATTCGAGATTATTATTTCTCATAAATTCTTGAATTCCAGAATAAACTTCTGCTTCGTTTTCACAAATAATGCATGTGCCGTTAATGGTTTCAAGTTCATTTTTGAAACAGCTTAGGACATCAGGCAGAATAGGTTTGTAAATTTGTTTGTCAGATGCAGAATTGGTATCAACAAAAACAGTCCGCCCTTTTGAGGCGGCTGTAATTTTTGAAAGTATCTTTTCCTTTGATGAATCGGTACTCATGAATGAATCAAGTTTTATTTGGTGGGTTTAACTTCAGCTACTTTTATTTCCGTATCAACAATTGTTTCAGGCAATTCATCCAAATCATTTCCATTTTGAGCCATCAATTCATCGTTGCGGGATGTCCAGGGACGTTTTCCGAAAATACGTTCAAGATCTTCTGCAAAAATAACTTCTTTTTCAATTAAGAGTTCAGCTAGTTCGTTATGACCTTTCGCATTATCAGTTAGAATCTTTTTAGCACGCTCATATTCAATTGCAACAATTTCTTTCGCTTCGGAATCTATTAATTCAGCAGTTTTTTCACTGTACGGTTTAGTAAAACCATAATCGGAATTTCCGGTTGAATCATAATAGCTCATATTAGCTAGCTTTTTACTCATCCCGAAGTAAGCAACCATAGCATAAGCCCTTTTGGTTACGCGTTCAAGGTCATTTATTGCCCCGGTGGACATTTGGTGAAGGAAAACTTCTTCTGCAGCACGACCGCCAAGAGTTGAGCACATTTCGTCCAACATATGTTCACGATTCGTTAACTGACGTTCTTCAGGTAAATACCAGGCTGCTCCCAATGCCTCACCACGTGGGACAATAGTTACTTTCACCAAAGGATTTGCATGTTCTGTCATCCAACTAATGGTGGCATGACCGGCTTCATGATAAGCAATGGATTTTTTTTCTGCAACAGTTGTAATTTTGCTCTTTTTCTCCAATCCACCAACAATTCGGTCAACAGCATCCAGAAAATCCTGTTTTTCGACAAATGATTTATTTTTTCGTGCGGCAATCAGTGCTGCCTCATTACAAACATTAGCAATATCAGCGCCTGAGAATCCCGGAGTTTGTCTTGCTAAGAAATTTACATCAACTGTTTCATTTATTTTTATAGGACGTAAATGAACATTGAAAATTTGTTTGCGTTCATGAACATCGGGCAAATCGACATGAATCTGTCTGTCAAAACGTCCGGCACGAAGTAAAGCTTTGTCAAGAATGTCAGCACGATTCGTAGCTGCCAAAATGATAACTCCACTATTTGAACCAAATCCATCCATTTCAGTCAACAATTGATTCAAGGTATTTTCACGCTCATCATTGCTTCCCATATTTGGATTTTTGCCACGAGCACGACCTACAGCGTCAATTTCATCAATAAAAATGATACAGGGAGCTTTCTCTTTGGCCTGACGGAACAAATCACGTACGCGTGACGCACCAACACCTACAAACATTTCCACAAAATCAGAACCTGACATGGAAAAAAATGGAACATCAGCTTCACCTGCAACGGCTTTAGCTAATAAGGTTTTACCGGTTCCCGGAGGGCCAACAAGCAACGCGCCTTTCGGAATTTTACCACCTAATTCAGTATATTTCGTAGGATTTTTGAGGAATGAAACTATTTCTTCGATTTCCTGTTTGGCTTCAGCTAAGCCTGCTACATCTTTGAAAGTTATCTTATTCGTGCCATCTCCTTTGTCGAAAAGTTGAGCCTTTGATTTTCCGACATTGAAGATTCCACCACCAGCTCCACCGCCCATTTGACCGGACATACGTCGATTCATGAAAACAAAGAACCCAATCAGTATTAAAAACGGCAATACAGAATACAAAAATAATTCCATGTAGTTTTTACTTTCCTGATATTCTACAACACCTTTAAATTTGTACTGATCCTTAGCTGTTTGTATAAATTTAGAGAATTCTTCAACGGATGGAATACGTACATCAATCAACCGGTCTTTTGCATAAGTTTCAGACTTATCTCCAAAAACCTTCTTTATGGAATCCTTTACAACAACTGCCTGAACACTGTTTTTTGCAGGATACACATCGATTTTCTCAATGATTCCGCCTTTTACGTATTCTTCAAAAGTTGAAAAAGGTACTGGTTTTGTCTGAACACTATCGTTCAGAAAATAAGTTCCTAATAGCACTAATATAATAATTCCATAAATCCATGAAATATTGAATTTAGGTAATTTTCCTGAAGGTTTAGGAGTTTGATTCGGTGTTTTCTTTTCCATTCTGTTTTCTGTTGGTCTTTATTAATCCAAAATAAATTTCATAAGTCGGTATTCAGTTGTAATTAAAGAATATCTTCCAGCTTTTTCAAGTCAGCATCAGCCCACAAATGTTCCAAATCGTAAAATGCACGAATGTGGCGTTGAAATACATGTACAATAATCTGGCCATAATCCATTGCAATCCATTCAGAATTTTCAAAACCATCAGTTGCATATGGTTTTACCTGTATCTGTTCGCGAACCCAATCTTTTATCGAAAGAGCCACTGCATTAACATGCACATTTGAATCACCTTCGCAGATTACAAAATAACTGCAAGGTGTATCGTGAAGCTTGTTTAAATCAACAATTACAATGTTTTTACCTTTTCTTTCTTGTATTCCTTCAACAATTTTATTTACTATTTGTTCGTTTTCTTTCATCCTGTGTTTTTAATTATTTTAATTCTGAAAATGAGTACAAAGATACAGTTAAATGCCCGAAAATGAAAATGTTGTTAGCTCGAAAATTATATAAACAACATTAAATCTACAAAAGTTTATACATTTCCATACCTCTTATACCAAATGAATTTTTTATTTCAGTCCAAAGCTATATTTGGTATAATGCCGATACATAGAAATAAACAGTACAATTAGACGAAGTCGACATTGGACTGAATTATTTCTGCAATCGGTATTATTCAATCTCATTTGAATTATCCTGATAATTCTTGACAATCCTGTCTTCTTTTGACACAAAAGATCCGATACAAAAACTGCACCGGATCTTTTCTATTAATAATCAATTATTTATTTGATAATGGAAAGGAAAGCTGGGTCAGTCGAAAATTTTGAAAATTCAATATCGGTTGCAGCTTTTATGGCCATTGATTTGTCAAGTCTAACGGCTTCTTTCATATTACTGTATGCAACATCTTTGTCATTGGTGCGAGCACCTACAACAGCTCCCAAATAAGCTGTAGTTGCATCCGGTTTAGCTATACCGGCCAAAGTTTTAGTAGCACCGCTGTAATCAGCATTTAAAATCTGAATCAAAGCTGCATTGTTAGAAGTACTAGTGCCAAAATAAGTTTTAGCTTTTGCATAATCACCTTTAATAATGCTGATAGTTCCCAATCCTTGTCCTACAGCACCACTTGTACCGGCAGCTTTACCAAAGAATACTTCTGCTGAAGAGATATCACCTTTTACTAATGCAGCAGCACCGGCATTAAAGTTAATATCGGCATTGTTTGGATCTAATTCAAGAGCTTTTGCAAAATAACGTGAAGCATCAGCCATATTTCCTTGTTGATAGTTTACTATACCAAGGTTATTGAATCCACGTGGATCATTAGAATAAAGTTCAGTAGCTTTTTGATAAAGAGCCGCTTTTTCACCTAAATCATTTGTAAGTGTAGCTGAATAAAGCAATTCTTCAACTGAAAGTTTAGAAGGATCGTTTTTAGCCAGGTTGGTAATTTCCTCATCTGATTTACCAGTTACATCAACTGTCAGTTGCAGTTTTGAACGGCGTAATTTTGGAAGAATTTCTTCTGCAATTTGTTTGAAGGCCGATGAAATATTTTTAATTTCACGATCACGTTGTTCTGGATCTGTGTACATTGTCAATACACGAAGAATTAATTCTTTATCCTGAATGTTTGATTTTTCCATTAATTTTTGGAAACCATCCCAATCCTCTGCAGTAAATTTAGAATCAATTGTAACAGTGGTTTTAAGTTTCTTCATTTCTTTTTTCATGAAATCTGAAGTAACTTTTTCACGGTTTTCAGCTAAGTTGGTGTTCAGTTTTAGTGGTCCATCTGGTGAAGCATAAGCTGATAATTCCAAACCTGAAATTTTCTGATTGGCAGTGCTGGAAGCTTCCTTCATTTTCTTTGTCAAATCAACAATGTCAGCCGATTTTGTTTCTGATGTGCGTAAAGTTGATTGTTGGATAAGGAACATGATATCAGCTTCTTGTTTTTCCTGAATTACGCGTTGGAATTTGTCAGGCATCAAAACAGGTGCAAGTTCTGCAGCACCGGTAGTAACCATTTGCGAAGTTGCAATTACACCGTCAGCTATTTTTACAGACGGAATTTCATAGGTTTTTTTCTTAACAACGACACTAAAAGTCAGATACAATTCTGATTTTGCCATTTCCGGTACATAATTAAAACTAGTTTTCATTGTATAAGTACCACCTGTTTTGTAAGAAATTGCCTGATTATTTCCGACAACCTTTTCGCCCTGAAACATTGCAGGTGCACCTTTTAATTCTTTACCGGCAAATTTAAGAACCGGAGTAACTGTTATCACAGCATTTTTGGTAAAATACTTTTCAGGGAAAGTCCCAGTGATGGTTGCATCCACTTTTCCACCTTTTACTTCAAGTGGGTTTGGATTACATTTGAATAAACTTGGATTTAAGGCTGTCATGTCTTTTGTACAAGAACTAAAGATCAACCCAAGCACCATAGAAGCTACGAAAAATAATTGCTTTCTCATAAAATTGTGTTTTTGTTATAAATTATTTTTAATTTGATTTTGCAGACTTTTAGGCTACAAATATACAATCTTTCAATGAATTTTATATTACTTTGTAAACGATTTTGACATTCTTTTGTTAATAAGACCTCAAAGACAGTTCAATATTACATAAACAACAAAAATTTTGCACAGAAGTTTAAAAAAAACATATTCATGTACTCAATTTTAATCAAATTTAAACGATATAAGTTATTTCGTTATATTTCAATTAGAAAAATTTGGAATCTTACTCTTTTATTCATATCCTATCTATTTTCAAAAAACAAATGCATTGGACTTTCGGAACGACTTCCTTTTTTTATTTCGGTTGAGACGGCTAATTATTGTAATTTACATTGTCCCGAGTGCCCGGTGGGAATTAATAAATATGAAACCAAAGCTAATAAATCATTTGATTATGAATTATATAAAAAAATGATTGATGAATTAAAATCAAAATTGATACATGTAATTCTATATTTTCAGGGTGAACCTTTTTTGAACAAAAGTTTGATTGAATTTATCCGATATGCACATGAATCAAAAATATATACTTCCACTTCGACAAATGCTCAATTTATCAATAGAAATAATGCACAGGAAATTGTAATGTCCGGACTGGACAAGTTAATTGTTTCCATGGACGGTACAACTCAGGAAGTTTATGAAAAATACCGTGTTGGTGGGAGTCTTGAGAAAGTATTGGATGGAATTAAAAATATAAATTATTGGAAAACGGAACTCAAATCATCAACTCCTTTTGTCGAAATTCAGTTTTTGGTTTTGAGACAAAATGAACATCAAATGTCAGAAATGCGACGACTTGCTAAAAATCTGAGTGTTGATGTTTTAAAATTCAAAACAGCGCAACTATATGATTTTGAGAATGGAAATGATTTGTTGCCGACAAGAAACCGACATTCCCGATACAAAACAGGAAAAGATGGAAAAATAAAGTTGAAAGGAAATCAACCCAATCATTGCTGGCGTTTGTGGAGTGGAGCAGTCATAAATTCTTCGGGCGAGGTTTTGCCCTGTTGTTTTGATAAAGGTTCTGATTTTTCGTTTGGAAATATAAACCAATCAACTTTTTCTGCATGTTGGCACAGTAAAAAAGCATACGGATTCAGAGAAAAAATTCTTGAAAACCGAAAGCAATTTGAAATGTGCAGGAATTGCACCAGCTAAATGTTTTGAATTTTGGCTGTAGCCTTAATAGAATAGTTTTTTTAAAAAACTAAAAAAGTTCAGAAAAGAAAATCAATCGATATTTGTGTTAAGTATTAATTAATTCTTTGGGATATTTAAAAGCAAAGCGTATTTTTGTAATAAATGGTTTTAGTTGACTTTCCCGAAACCTATATAGTTTTCTTTGGATACAGTTTCAACGGCAATTGATAAAAACAGATGACTGAGTGGATATAGAATTGCCGAATTTTAATGTGTTATGTAACCGGTCTGAGTAGGAGATTGGTCATTAAGAAACGAGTCAACTAAAATTTTGTATGAAATAAATTAAACAATAAAATTTTAAAATGAAAACATTAAACGTATTGAGTGTCTATTTTCAGGATGAGTCTGATTTGAAAACGATATCTCAGTTTCTGGATAAAAATTTCAGATACAATTCAATAGATTTGGTAAGCTGGCCTAATTCTTATCCTTATCAGCCGGATGCAAAATTTATTATTGTACGTTCGCCGTCTAGCTTATTCATTAAATTCAAAGTGAGTGAAATGAATCTTAAGGCAGTCTATACTATCGATCAGGAACCGGTTTATGAAGATAGTTGTGTAGAGTTTTTCTGCAAAACTCCGGAAAGCAGAACGTATATGAATTTCGAGTTTAATTGTATCGGAACATGCATTGCAACCACCCGGGGAAGCAAAACGGAAAATATTATTCCTTTCTCCGAATCGGATATGAAAAAGATTTTACGATATTCTTCTTTGGAGAGTAATCCATTTAATGAAAAGAAAGGAATATATGATTGGGAACTTACAGTGAAAATTCCGCTTGAAATTATCTCAATGCCTTTTCCTGAAAGCTTGCTGGCTAATTTCTATAAATGTGCCGATGAAACTAAAACGCCGCATTTTCTATCCTGGAATCCTATTTATACTTCAGAACCTGATTTTCATCGCCCTGAATTTTTCGGCGGGTTGATACTTTAAAAATTAAGATTTTTTGAGAATTTTCACCTATTCCTCTTCTTTAAAACCTATTAAAACAGCATCTCCAGCCAGTATTAAGTAATTTATTCACAGAAATTCCACTAATTTTAATCCAATCTGAAATTTCATTTCGGGTTGGATTTTCTTCTTTTATCGAGTGGTTTGAAAAATTTGAAAGGTTTGAAGTTGACCTTTCAAACCTTTCAAACTCATTAATCCATTTTCTTATTTGAATAATGCTCTGAAAATATCATTTCCATTGGCATAAAGTAACAATGCAAAAAGCAATAACATGCCGGCAGTTTGTGCATATTCCAAAAACTTATCGTTTGGTTTTTTTCCGGTAATCATTTCATAAATCAGGAACATTACATAACCGCCATCCAGTGCCGGAATAGGTAAGAAATTCATAAAGGCCAGAATTACAGATATCAAGGCCGTCATTGACCAGAAAATCTGCCAATCCCAGGTTTTAGGGAATAACTTTCCAATTGATCCGAATCCACCGATTTGTTGCGAACCTTCTTTGGTGAAAACTAATTTCAAGTTTTTGACGTAGCTGGTAAGAGTGCTCCAGCCCAGATTGATTCCTGCCGGTATCGATGCGAAAAATCCGTATTCTATATGCTTAGCTTTCATGAAATTCAGACTAGGTTTAACACCTACTCCAAGTTTTCCATTATCAGATAATTGAACTTCAGAATGAAGGGTTTGTCCTAATCGGACATATGTGAGGCTGATTTGTTTGTTTTTTGAAGAATCCAGTTCTGCGGCAATATCCTGAAAAATAGAAAGATCTTTGCCATTAATACCAATTATGCTATCTCCTGCTTGTAAATTTGCCTTTTGTGCTGGCGAACCCGCTGAAACTTCTTCAATTACAAAAGGAGTTCGTATCGAAATAATACTTGTTTCTTTTTTATCCAATAATGCTTTTACATTGACTTTGTCATTAATATGAATGTCAACAGGTGCGTTATCACGTAAAACGGTGACGGTTTTTGCATTTTTGTAAAATATCAAATTAATTGCATCTGCATAATTATCAACATCTTTACCATCTATTTTTAAAATATTATCTCCATTCTCAAAACCACTTTGTAAAAGCACTGAAGAATACTGAAGTCCATCTTTAGCATTTTTAAAAGGAATATAATCTTCGCCCCAAGTAAACAGAACTGCCGCATAGATAACCATTGCCAAAATAAAATTCACTAAAACTCCACCGATAATGATTGGTAAACGTTGCCATACTGAGCGAGAACGATATTCCCACGGTTGAGGTTCGGCTGACATTTGAGTGACATCCATTGACTCATCAACCATTCCGGCAATTTTACAATAACCTCCGAGCGGCAACCAACCAATTCCCCATTCGGTATTATCGGGATATTTGCGCCAATCGCCTTCTGGTAGTTCCGACAATGGAATTTGTTCCATAATCGCTTTTCCTTTTGCGTCAACCATTGTATCTCCATCGGCATCCAATTTAGGACGTTCATTGGCAGGGACGTTTTTGGCAAAAAATCGGAATTCCCATTTTCCGTTTATCTTTTTGGCACGTATCAGAGAAATGTTGGGATTGAAAAACATATAAAATTTTTCTACACGAACTTTGAAAAGCCTGGCAAATGCAAAATGACCAAATTCGTGTAAAACTACCAGAATTGAAAGACTGAGAATAAGCTGTAAGGCTCTGATTAAGAATGTTTCCATATAAAAATATTTTTGCCCCCAAACCCCCTAAAGGGGGCTTAAAGACGGATTTTGTTAGTTTTTATTAGTTTATTATTTTAGTTGTCTATCGGTTTGCTCGTTTGTTTGCTCGTTTCCTCGTTTCCTTGTTTATTTTTCCATCAGGAATAAGTATTCATGATATTTGCCGTCGCTGTTAATCCACTCATTTGTCCAACGCATGTTTCCCATTACATTTTTTTTGTAATCAATTTCAATTGCTTTTAGCAATTTTCCAGAACCTGTAATTATGTCATTCAATTCTTGCTTGGTTGCTCTACCACCAGAACTATATGAAAGCAAAATGTAATGTGATTTCGTTTCTTCAACTAATCTTTTCAATGCTTTCATTGCTATAAAATGACCATCGTCATCTTTTCTGAACTCTTCAAAAATTGAGCCATCAACAGTATCTCTTGAATCTTCCCGACGATTGGCTTTCCCGAAGATTATTGGTTTGTCATTTTGAATTACTGTTGTCCAAATATGATAATATGAATTATACCGAACTCTACTTGGCGGCATTTTTTCATTATTTGAACCATAAGGCGGATCGAAATATACAAAATCAAATTCATTTTTAGAGATTGTGTCAAAAATATCCCCTTTTATAACCTTGTTTTCACTCTTAATATCAAAACGCTTTGGCAATTTTAATTTTAAATCTTTATAAGAACGTGGCGACCAGTCTGAAAGATAGGCAACATAATGACCTAAAGTACTATCTACTGAATCCAAAGCATAAATCAAACTTGTCAATAAAACGCATTTGTCTTCCCAAATCAAATCCAATGTGTCTATTTCAGTACGAATAGCATCTAATTTACGTGTATTTTTTGCTTGAAAAGGACGTTTTAGATCAGCTTCTTCTCCACCATAATTTTCTGTAAACCATCCATCATATCCTTTTAATTCGTTTAAATGATCTATTATCTCTTGATAAAATTGATCAGATTTTGAAGATTTCAAATAACAAGTTGCAAAAACTTCTGACCAGGCAGAAATATCGTTTGTAGTTGTATCATAGCCTAAATTACCAAAAGCTTGTGATACTCTTGTTGTACCACTAAATCCATCCAATACAGATTTTACATCTTTTAATTCAGAAAGTATCTGGGTGATGTAAGGTATTATTTTTAATTTTGAACCTGCGTATTTTATACCTTCGGTTTTCAGAATTTCCATCTATTGTACCAATTCTTTGGTTAGAATTCGAACCAAAGCATCTGTTTTTACATAATCTTCGTAGCTTGGCTTTGCTACAAAATCAGCTTTATCCAATACCTCTTCAATGATATCGCTCATTTGCAAAAATCCAATTTTATCTTTCAGAAATTCCGCAACTACAATTTCATTGGCAGCATTCAAAATACAAGGCATATTCCCACCTTTTTCCATGGCATAATAGGCAAAACTCAGATTTCTGAACCGTTCCATATCAGGTCTTTCGAACGTAAATTGCGAGCACAAATCAAAATCGAAACGTGGAAAATTTGTTTTCAGCCTGTCGGGATAAGTAAATGCATATTGAATTGGCAATTTCATATCGGGCATTCCAAGTTGCGCTTTGATTGAACCATCAACAAACTGAACCATCGAATGAATAATGGATTGCGGATGAACAACCACCTGAATTTGTTCCGGTGAAACTCCGAAAAGCCATTTTGCTTCAATAATTTCAAAGCCTTTATTCATCAAACTTGCCGAATCAACCGTAATTTTAGCACCCATATCCCAGTTTGGATGTTTCAATGCTTGCGCACTCGTAACATGTTCGAGTTCTTCGATTGTTTTGGTTCGAAACGGACCTCCCGAAGCTGTTAGAATAAGTTTTTCAATCGGATTATTTCCTTCGCCGCTTAAACATTGAAAAATTGCCGAATGTTCTGAATCGACAGGAATGATAGTTGAATTGTGCTTAGCAGCCAGTTCCTGAATTAATTCACCGGCAACAACCAAAGTTTCTTTATTTGCCAATGCAATTTTTTTTCCGGCTTTGATAGCATTTATTGTTGGTTTCAAACCAGAATAACCAACCATTGCTGTCAAAACAATATCGATTGGTTGCATTTCGGCAACTTGTGCAATTGAATCCGCACCTGCAAATACCTTTATTGGCAAATCGGACAAAGCACTTTTCAGCGTTTGATAAAGTGATTCATTTCCAATTGCGACCATTTCAGGTTTGAATTTCCTGGCTTGTGCAATCAGTAAATCAATATTATTATTTGCCGTAAGTGCATAAACTTCAAACAACGAATCATTTTCAGCAATCACTTCCAATGCCTGTGTGCCAATAGATCCGGTTGAACCTAAAATTGCTATTTGTTTTTTCTGAATTTCCTGCATTTTCTTACTGCTTACTGTTTACTGCTTACTGCCCACTTCTAAAAAATTATCACTTCCTCCGGATTTACAGGTTTTCCCTGTTTCCAAAGTTCAAAATAAAACTGTGAACCGGTTTTCTTTCCACTGGATTCTCCGGTTATGGCAATGCTTTCGCCTGCTTTTACCCGATCGCCCACTTTTTTAAGTAATTGAGTATTATTTTTATACACCGACAAGTAATTATTGTCGTGTTGTACTTCGATAACATATCCAAAATCAAATGTAAAAGCGGCATAAACAACTGTTCCGCCCAAAACACTCATCACACTCTCGTTTGGCGATGTAATCATGTTTATGCCATATTGACCTTCCTGCAAATTGAACTTAGATGAAATTACACCTCGTGTCGGCTTGAAAAACACGTACATGTTTTCATTCGGTTTGGTATCAATGCTCGCCAAATTGTATTTTTCTTCTTTTTCGAATTTGTCAACAAAATCCTTCTCTTTTTTTGATTTATCAACCAAAACATGTGCTTTTTTTTTCATGTCCGCCGAATCTAGTGAAGCGACTGAATCGGGTTTTATTTCGCCGTTTATAATCTGTTTCAAAATAGCGATGTATCCTTCCGTCAATTTCATTTGGTTGTTCAGCGAATCAACACGCATACTGTTCTGTATAATTATGTTTCGGTTTCCTGAATCTCCGTAACCGGGTAAATAGCGGCTGATTGGCGTAGTGAAAATAAGAATCGTCAGAAGAATAAACGTTAGAAAAACGAAAGTTGATCCATAAATAAGAACGCTCATCCGTGACAAACGGATATGCCACGACTCTTCAAGCGTATTTTCATTCAGAATGGAAACCCTGTATTTGAAGCGGATTTTCTGTATAAATGGTTTTAAACGTTTTCTTTTCTTTTTCATTTTAAAAAGCACAAAAGCCTACAAAAGTAGCTAAATTCAATATAGAAACAAAATGTATAAGTATTAAGAATCTGAATTATATAAAATACTGTTCTTATTCTCAATTCTAATGAAACTTTTATTCCTGGTTTTTATTACTTTTGTGACTTAGAATTAAATAAATTAGCGATAAAATGACTCGGATCGGAATACTTTCGGATACGCATGGCTTGTTGGATGAGCGCGTATTTGAACATTTTGCAAATTGTGACGAAATTTGGCATGCCGGCGACTGGGGATCGTTGGAAATAGTGAATAAACTGCAGGCTTTCAAACCGCTTCGTGGTGTTTGGGGAAATATCGACGGATATGAGATCCGTTCTCTTTTTCCACAACATAACCGATTTAAGTGCGAAAATGTAAAAGTCTGGTTAACGCATATTGGCGGTTATCCGGGAAAATATGACGCACTGGTTCGACCTGGAATTTTTCAGCAACCACCCAAGTTATTTGTTTGTGGACATTCACATATTTTAAAAGTGCAATTTGACAGAAATCTTGGTTTGTTGCATGTCAATCCGGGTGCTGCGGGAAAATATGGCTTTCATAAAGTTCAAACCCTAAATCGTCTTGAAATTGATGACGAAAAGATTCAGAATCTAGAAGTTATAGAATTGAAACCTGCGGGAATAGAGAAATTACTCTGAAAGAATTGAAGCAACTTTTGGATGAAACTATAACTACAAAAGTATAGTCTCCAATTAAAATCTAAATTTCTCTTGTATTATCAAGTTATTATGAATCTCCTTCCAATAGCCGTATATTATCCTTCAATTTCTTATATCCGACACGTTTTACAGCCGAGTTTCGGAATTTAATTTTGAATTCTACTTCAGACAGTTGTTGCCAATCTTCTTTTTTCCATTCGAGAATTCCTGAGACTGGCGAAAGTTCAGAATAACTATACGGACGAGACCATTTTGCATTCCATGGACAAACATCGGCGCAAATGTCACAACCCAGCATCCGATTAGAAAGTTTAGAATGAAGCTCGAATGGAATTGTATTTTTATTTTCAATGGTTTGGTATGAAATACACAAGCGTGCATCAAGTTTTCCGTTTGTTAAAGCATTAGTCGGACATGCATCAATACATTTCGTACAAGTTCCACAATGGGGTAGAGTCGGAGAGTTGTAATCCGTTTCGATATTAAGCATCAACACACCGATAAAACAATACGAGCCGAGTCCGGGATGAATTAATTGCGTGTGTTTTCCAATCCAGCCGAGTCCAGCCAGTTCAGCCCATCGTCGTTCAAGTACCGGCGCCGAATCTACAAATAAATGCTGATGGTCGGACGAAACGGATTCTTTCCCGTATTTTTCTATAATTTTCATTTCAAGTTCATGAAGTTTCGTTTTCAGAACCTGATGGTAATCCGTTTCAGAATAAGCGTATTTGGCTAGCTGTGGGGCAGATTCTATTTGTTTTTCATCTGGAAAATAATTGTGTAAAACTACGACAACCGATTTACAACTTGGAACTAATATCCGTGGATCGGTTCTTTTTTCAAAGTTTCTTTCCAAATAATGCATGTCCGCTTGATTTCCTTCGTCGAGCCACGAACGCAAAAAAACAGCATCATCTGTCAATTTTCCTGCCTTAGCAATGCCACAAGCATCAAATCCGACCGATAGTGCTGATTCTCTGATGAAATCCATTCTTGAAACTATTTTTGAAACTAAATTCTACAAATCTTTTTCAATTTGCTTGGCCAATTCAGCAAACGAAAGACTCCGTGAAGTAATCGTCCCTTGTTTATTCATTAAGAAATTAGTTGGGATAGATGTAACGTTATAGGTTGTAGCGTAAACTGTATTCGGACCGTTTTCGTCACGTACGCAAACCCAGGGAATATTCTCAATAGATTGCTCCCAAATCAGTTTGTTCCGATCAAGAGAAACCTGATAAATTTCGAAACCACGTTTGTGATATTTAGTATACAAATCGCGTAAAGCAAAAGTGTAATCAACGCTGTTTTCGCTCTCATAGGCCGAAAAATCAATTAAAACCACCTTCCCCTGAAGTTCTGACAATTTTCGTATTTTGCCGTTTTGGTCATTCAATTTAATATCGATATAGCCGGTGTTGGATTGTTCCGAAGCTTTTTGCATCGCTGCCTCTGCCACTTTCTGACGATCCGCTTTAATGGCATCCATCACCAGACTGTAAACGTTTTTACTTCGTTCGTAATCAGGCATAAAAGTGTTATAAGCAGTTGCAACAGCAGCACAATAAGGTCGATCGGATTTCACATAAGGTGAAAAAATATATGTTCCGTTTACCTGTTGATAAATTGCAAAATAAGCTGCTGCTGAACGTGGATTCTGAAGAATAAGCTTTCGAGCCATCACTTTATGAGCTTCAATATTGCTGTCAATCTTTTGAATCCTGACATTTCGTTCTTCCGCACTAAGATTGTCGGTCAGTGCGTTCACTTCACGTTGGATTTTCATGATGGATTTTCTCAGTTGTAAAATCTGAGAAGATGTTTCAGATCCTTTAATTGTATAACCGGTTGAAAAATCGGCTTTATTTCCGTCAATCGAAATGGTTTCTGTTGAATCCACAGCAAAAGTAATCACTTGACCGTCTAATTTTAAATCATAAAAATCAGGATATGCTGGCTTTTCCGATTTGAAACTAAAAGTGCCTTCTGTATTCAATTTTATAGAATCAAGTTTGGTGGTTTTCATCAGACCTTCATGTTCAAAATACAACATTTTACCTTTAGCGTCTTTGATAGTGCCATTTACGTGAAATTTATTTTTCTGATTACAGGAAATAAAAATGAAAATTATTAATAAAAATAAAAGTGATTTTTTCATAATGGGAATTTCAAGTCGATTGATCTTTAATTTGTTTTAAAAGTATATTTTACTTTCGAAAGTTCTTCATTGGCTTCAACAATTTTTTTCTTCAGATTTTCTTTGTATTTAACCAATTTTTCCTGAAGACTTTTATCTCCGTTTGCCATAATCTGAACAGCCAGAATAGCTGCATTTAGCGAAGCATTAATTCCAACAGTTGCAACGGGAATTCCAGGAGGCATTTGTACTATCGCAAGCAAAGCATCCATGCCGTCGAGTGTTGCATTAATCGGAACACCAATTACTGGAATAATTGTCATTGAGGCAATTACAACTGGCAAATGAGCTGCCATTCCTGCTGCGGCAATAATTACCTGAATGCCATTAGCCTGAGCATTTGTTGCAAAAGCTTCCACTTCACGCGGTGTTCGGTGAGCAGAAAGTGCATTGATTTCGAAAGGAATTTCAAATTCGTTTAATAAAGCCGCAGCCTTTT
>JBBRTR010000010.1:0-38036 GCA_038244215.1 Bacteroidales bacterium | reverse complement strand
GCATAAAAAAAGCCTTACTTTCGTAAGACTTTTCAGTTTGATTGCTTTATAATGGATAAACTAAACTAGTTTTACATTTACTGCATTTAATCCCTTTTTTCCTTCTTCAATGTCGAAAGTTACTTCGTCATTTTCATTGATTTTGTCAATTAATCCTGTTGAGTGTACAAAATACTCTTTTGAAGAATTGGCGTCTTTAATGAATCCAAATCCTTTTGATTCGTTAAAAAATTTTACTATTCCGTTGCTCATTATTGTTTTATTAAATTATTCGTCAAATTTAGTCATTAAAATCCGGCAATCTACTATCTTTTTGAATATATTGCTTTTTTATTTGAATTAATGTCAGAATTTGTCTATAATGTGACAAATTTAACTACTAAATCAATAAACCAACCCGGATAAACACCTAAAAATAGAATGATAACCGAAATCAGAATCAGTGCAATTTTTTCGGTAAAAGCAAAAGAAGGTAATATTGTTGTTTTATCTGCCGTTGAAAACATGGCGGTAATCACCCGAAGGTAATAATACAAACCAATTGCGCTATTGATAATCAGTGAGAATATCAATATCATAAGTCCTGCATGCATACCTTCATAAATAAGATAGAATTTACTTATAAAGCCTGCAGTTAGAGGTATTCCGGCTAAAGAAAGCATTGATAATGTCAACACAATTGCTATCCAGGGACGATGCCAGTAAAGTCCTTTGTAATCGGCTATATTTTCGGCTTCATGATCAGGTGTTGAAAGTAAAGAAACTACGCCGAAAGCACCGATGGTAGTGACAAAATATACTAAAAGATAGAAAATGGCAGCTTGGATTCCTGCGTTGTTTCCGGTTAGTAAGATAATTATGAGATAACCCATATTGGCAATGGACGAATAAGCAAGCAAGCGTTTGATGTTTTGTTGGCGGATGGCAAGCAAATTACCGGCAAACATGGTTAAAATCGCAACAGCCGAAATTATCGTGAATAAAACCGGATTCTCAAAACCTTTGATGGCATAGAAAAAGCGGATAAACACTGCCATTACTGCACCTTTGGAGACGGTGGCAACGTAAGCAGAAATTGGTGCCGGTGAGCCCTGATAAATATCGGGTGTCCAGAAATGAAACGGAACCAAAGCCAGCTTGAAACCGATTCCCACCAACATCATTCCAAAACCATACAAAAAAAGTGGTGGTAAAGCAGCCTGTTTACTGATGGCATTTGCAATTTCTGTAAATTGCATAGTTCCGAGCGATAAATAAATCAAACCCATGCCGAACAATAGAAAAGCGGACGATACGGATGCCAACACAAGATATTTCATTCCTGCTTCTACGGCTTGGTCTTTGGTTTTCTCGTAAGCAATTAAAATGTAAAGTGAAATACTTAGCGTTTCGAGTCCCAGAAAGAACAAAATGAAATGATTGGCAACGGCCAAAAGTGCAGCACCAAGTGTAGAAGTGAAAATAATAATGTAATACTCTTCTCGAACACCTTCCAGTCGCCGGATATATTCGTTTGAAAGCAAGGTAACCAGCAAAGCCGAAAAGAAAATAATTCCAAGAAAGAACAAGCTGTATTTATCAATAATGAATAAGGGCGCAATGATGTGTGGGATGACCGGAGCAATGTAAAAGACAGAAGCAAAAGCAGCCAACAAAGCCAAAATTGAGTAAGTGAACACGACCTCATAATTTCTGTAAACAGAAACCACGATCATAATTACTATCGGCGAAAGTGCTATAATCAAGAACGGTGTTAAACATAAAAAGTCAGTTACAGTCATATCTTTCTGTTTAATTCATTGTTGCTATTTTGGATGAAATAATTTCTTTCTTTATTTCAATTACCTGTACGGTTTTCTCCTTTTGTCCCTCAAGAATGTTCTGCAAAGCTGGTTTGGCAGTATCCAAAACCGGTTTTGGTAAAAGTCCGATCGTCACGATGATGATAACAAACGAAACAGAAACTACTTTTTCGCGAAGGGTTAGATCATTTATTTTCCAGTCGGTGTTCGTCTTGCAAAAAAATACTTTTTGCATAATGCGCAATGCATAAATGGTGGCAGCAATCATTCCGACACCGGCCGCACAAGCCATTAAAATGTTTGCTTGGAATGTTCCGAGAAGAATCAAAAATTCGGCAATAAAGTTTCCCAGTCCTGGTAACCCCAACGAAGCCATGCAAAAAACCATTCCTGTTCCTGCCATAAACGGAACTTTTTCCCAAAGTCCACCCATTTGATTGATGTCACGGGTATGAATCCGTTCCGTAAGTTGACCTGCCATGATAAACAACCAACCGGTACTGATAGCGTGTGCAATCATTTGCATTACTACGCCCTGATACGCAATTTCATTGAACGAAAATACACCGAGAATTACAAATCCCATATGACTCACGCTGGTGTATGCCACTAATCGTTTCAGGTCAGTTTGCGCATATGCCTGTTTGGCACCATATAAAATACCTAAAACTCCGAGTCCCATGCCAATAGGTGCAAATGATAATGCGGCTGAAGGAAATAACGGAACAACAAACCGCAACAAACCATAAGCTCCAGTTTTCAACAATAAGGCAGCGAGAATAAGACTTCCAGCTGTTGGAGCTTCGGTGTGTGCATCGGGTAACCAATTATGCAAAGGAACTGCTGGCAGTTTTACCAGAAATGCCGCCAGAAAACCTAACATAATAAGTATGGCGGTTGAAGCAGCCATAGGCGTTCCCAAAAGTTGCAAATAATCAAAAGAGTAAATTCCGGTGGATTGTCCGTGAACAAAATAAAGTGACAAAATCGCAATTAACATCAATAAACCGCTGGCTTGTGTGTAAAGGAAAAACTTGTACGAAGCTTTAATTCGGTTTTCATGTCCCCAAATGCCAATCAGAAAATACATGGGAAGCAGCATCAATTCCCAGAAAAAGTAAAAAAGGAATAAATCGAGTGAAAGAAATACCCCGACAATGCCGGCCAGAATCAGCAGAATGTTGAAATGAAAGAATCCGACTTTGTAGGTAATTTCTTTCCATGAAATGAGAACAGAAATTATTCCAAGGAAAAGGGTCAACAAAAGCATCAATAAACTAAGCCCGTCAAGTGCCAGATGCAGGCTGATGCCAAACTTCGGAATCCAGTTAATCTGAACTTCAGCGAGCCACTTTGAGTCAAACGAAGGCAGTTGTAGTAGGAATACGCCAACCAGGAGCAGGTCAAGACTTAAAGCGACCAATGCAATAATACGCGGCCATAGTTGACTCCGAGTACCTGTCACCCATGCCAGAAAAGCTCCTGCGAGTAAAATCAATATGAGATAAGCCAGTATCATAAGTAGTTATGAGTTACAAGTTACAAGTTACAAGTTACGAGTTGCAAGTTTTTTTTTATTTTAAAAAAGTTCATTGGCTATTTGTATTAAGCATATATGTTAGTATCAAGGCAATCCCGACGACAAATAAAAGCAGATACCAGCGTAATTTCCCGTTTTGGGTTTTAACCAGTAGGTAATTCGCGAAAAGAGCCACATTGGAAATAAAAATATTGAGTTGATCAAAAAAATCGCTCTTATCAATTTCCGAAAGCCATACAATCGGTTTTACCAAAACAATATCGTAGAGTTTGTCAAATTCAAAACCCTTTTCAAAGAAATGATTGACTTTGCTGTGATTGAACGTTTCGATAAAGGCAGGTTTTTTGTAATAAAACCGGTACGCAAGATAAATTCCGCCTAATGCAATCAATCCCGAAATGAATTGGAAGATTAATTCCAAATTTTCATTGGCACTTAAAATCACTTTAGGTAAAGCACTATTCATCAGATCAGAGAAAGGATGAAAGTTTCCCATGGAAGTAGGCAGTTCAATAAATCCACCGATAACAGATAAGACTGCCAAAACAATTAGCGGAACAGTCATCAGTTTACCGGGAATGAAGCTTGGTTCGGTTTTCAATTCACCAAAGAAAGTAATGAAAATCATTCGGAATGAATACAAACCGGTCAGGAATGCCCCGACGATTCCCGCCAGCCATAAAATGATTCCACCGCTGTTGGATGAATAAGCGAACCAAAGAATGGCATCTTTGCTGTAAAATCCGGCAGTAACTAACGGCAAAGCCGAAAGTGATGCCGAACCAATCAAAAATGTCCAGAAAACAGCGGGCATTTTCTTACGCAAGCCACCCATTTTGAAAATATCATGTTCCTCGTTCAATACCAGAATAACCACACCGGCTGCAAGAAAAAGTAGGGCTTTGAAAAAGGCATGAATCATGAAATGAAACACAGCCGCAGAATACGCACCAACTCCAAGCGCCAGAAACATATACCCAATCTGACTAATAGTGGAATAGGCCAGAATCCGTTTCAAATCGTGTTGAGCCAATGCGCTGAATCCGGCCAAAAGCAAAGTCAATGCACCAATAATAGCAATTGCAGTTTGCACAATAGGAGCAAGGCTGTATAATATATTCATCCGGGCAATAAGATAAACTCCGGCAGTAACCATGGTGGCAGCATGAATCAAGGCACTCACCGGCGAAGGTCCGGCCATGGCATCAGGCAACCAGGTTTGTAAAGGTAGCTGAGCCGATTTTCCCAACGCACCGCCCAGAAACAAGGCAGCCGTAATCACTGCTATTGAAGAACCAATTGCCCATTTTGCCGAAGCAAGTTGCATCAAATCCTGAATATTAAAAGTATTGAAAGTGACAAATAGAATAAAAATACCGATAATCATGAATGTATCGCCAATGCGGGTTATAACAAATGCTTTTCGGGCAGAATAATCGTTTTCCGGGTCCTTATACCAGTAGCCGATGAGCAAATAACTACATAAACCTACGCCTTCCCATCCAAGGTACAACAACAGGATATTATCTGCCAAAACAAGTATCAACATGGAGCTGACAAATAGATTCATATAGGCAAAAAACCGTCTGAAACCTTCGTCGTTCACAATAAAACCGATGGAATACAAATGAATCAGAAAGCCAACGAAAGTAACGACAAGACAGAAAATCAGCGAAAGTGCATCGAGGTTGAAAGCTATGTTGGCACTCAGGTTTCCAGCATTGATCCATTCCCAAATGAAAACATGATACGACTTTGTCTCAGGCAAAAACTGATAAAACTGAACGGCAACTATCAAAGTCAGCACAGTAGAAATACCCACTGAACCGGTACCAATCCATCCGGTTACTTTTCGGGAAAGTTTGCTTCCAAAAATAACCAGTATCAGAAAACCAATCAATGGCAATAATGGTATGACAGCTATTAATGTATTCATTCTTCGTACTCTTTTAATTTATGAATAGCATCCACATCAAGGGTTTTATAATGATGATAAACCTGTAAAATCAATGCGAGTCCGATGGCAACTTCCACCGCTGTAACTGCCAGAATAAAAATAAACATTACCTGTCCGTCGGGTTGACTCCAATGTCGTGCTGCAATAATAAAGACAAGTCCGGCACTATTGAACATTATCTCAATGGACATAAGTATAAACACAAGATTGCGACGTACCAGTACGCCGATAAGTCCCAGAAAGAAAAGGATTCCGGCAAATATAAGTTGAGTTTCGATTGGTATAGTCAGCATAGTTCTATTTTTTAGGGAGAAAACGATGAATCACTTTTTTCTTCTGGCTTCCCAAATGATAGGCACCAATAACGCCCGCCATAAGTAATATTGCTGCAATTTCTACCGCCAACAGATAGGTGGTAAATAATGATATACCAACCTGTTTAGGTTGTATGATCTGTTTGACTGCTTCGAATGTTTGCATATTTTTTATTGCCAATATCAGATCAACCAGTAGAATGGCTGCCAAAATGGATGGAATAATCCACATTCCGGGGCTCTGCCATTTCTTCTCTGTCTTTTCCTCCAAACCGATATTGAGCATCATGGTAACAAAAATAAACAGCACCATGATGGCTCCAGCATAGATAATTACTTCCAATGCGGCAATGAATGGTGCATCAAGTAAATAAAAAACCACCGATATCGACAGAAGTGACAAGATCAGAAACAACAATGCATGAATAGCGTTTTTTCCTGAAATAGCCATTATTGTTGAAATGATGGCAATGGCTGCTGCTATGTAAAAGAATATGTTCATAATATAACCCCTAACCCCTAAAGGGGAACTTAGTTAGTATTGTATTTTTATATTTCCATCAAACGTTCGCCAAACCGATTAACCGATTAACTAATCAACAAATTAACCGACTCACGGCATCAAATCATTCACATCCACCGGTTTTTCTTCATTTTCACCTTCACCTTTACCTTTCACTCCCACAGCCACACCGGCTTGTTTGTAAAAGTTATATCCATGGTATTTTCCTTCGCCTTCAATCATCAAATGTTCTTTTTCATACACCATATTCTGACGGTCATACTCGGCCATTTCAAAATCGGGAATCAGCTGAATAGCGTAAGTTGGACAGGCTTCTTCACAAAACCCGCAAAAAATACAACGTGAGAAATTAATCCTGAAAAACTCCGGATAACGTCTGCCGTTTTCATCTTCAGTTGCCTGCAATGAAATACAATCAACAGGACAAACTGCCGCACAAAGATTGCAAGCAACGCACCGTTCGTTATGATCGGAATCGCGGGTAAGCACTATTCTTCCTCTATATCGGGGTGGCAAATAAGGCTTTTCTTCCGGATATTCAATCGTTTCCGATTTGTGGAAAATATGAAGAAAAGTCAACCAAATTGTTCGAAGTATGCTGTACATTTTGAGTTATTTTTAAGTTCAAAAAATCATTTTATAAAAAGTAATACTGCGCCTGTTATCAGTAAGTTCAACAGGGCTAAAGGCAATAATATTTTCCAACCGAGTTCCATCAGTTGATCGTATCGTGGACGAGGCAACGCCGCACGTAATAAAATAAACACTCCAATTAGTATCAAAGTTTTCAGTAAAAACCAGAAAACCGGTGGAAGGAATGCCGGTCCGAGCCAGCCACCAAAAAACATAGTGGCCATAATGGCCGAGATTAGCGTAATTCCAAGGTATTCGCCCACAAAAAACATCCCGAACTTCATCCCTGAATACTCGGCATGATAACCGGCCACCAGTTCACCTTCCGCTTCGGGGATATCAAATGGGATTCGGTGCGTTTCAGCAAGTCCGGCAATAAAAAACACCACGAAACCCACAAATTGTGGTACAATAAACCAACCATCTTTTTGTGCAAGCACGATATTCTGAAAACTAAAACTGTCGGCCAACATCACGACACCCATCATCGAAAGTCCCATGAACACTTCGTAAGTAAGCATTTGCGCCGAACCACGCATGGCACCGATCAGCGAATATTTATTGTTTGATGCCCAACCACCGAGCACGATACTGTATACGCCAAGTGATGAATTACCGAGGAAAAACAGGATGCCGATATTAGAATCGAAAACATTAAAGTTCGGCCCGAACGGAATCACGGCAAAAGTCAGCAAAATAGTAATCATCAGTATGCCGGGAGCCAACACGAACACCGGACGATCGGAAAACGGCGGTATCCAGTCTTCTTTGAAAAATAATTTTATGGTATCGGCAACCACCTGAAGCAGCCCGAACGGTCCAACACGATTCGGCCCGAGCCGATCCTGCCATACCGCCAGCAACCGCCGCTCTACCCATATCAGTCCGGCTGCTATGGTTAAAGGAATGATGATAACTCCTAATATGATTAGTATATAATTCATAAATTTAATTCAATACTTATTAATAAGGATATTTTTCTAACTCATTTTGGCCGATTTATGTTCAAAACCATTGTATTCAGGCTCAAAATATTCGAATTCGGGCTGACATTCTTGATATTTGGGCTCAAAATATTGATATTTGGGCTCACATTCTTGAAATTCGGGCTCAAAATATTGATATTTGGGCTCATATTCTTGATATTTGGGCTCATATTCTTCGAATTTGGGCTCACATTCTTGATATTTGGGCTCAAAATATTGATATTTGGGCTCACATTCTTGATATTTGGGCTCATATTCTTGAAATTTGGGCTCATATTCTTCGAATTTGGGCTCAAAATCGTCAAATTTGAACTCAATATTGCCAATATTGTGCTGCTATTCTTTAATTGCAGCTTTACTATTCTTAAACTTACCACTCACTGGTAGCTCTACAAAGGGCATTCCAGGCAAATTCACCGACAATCCGGCAATTCCTTGTCCGATGCTTTCTTCAATTTTCACTTTTATAGTCAGTTTCGTATTTGAAACGCTTAGTTCAATCTGTTCATCGTTTCCAATCTGCAAATCGCTGGCATCAGCAGGATTCAAATATACAAACGGTTCGTTAATACGTTGTGCCAGCCCTTTGGCGGAAGCACTTAATTCATCGCTACCATAAATCTGGTAAACAGGAACGATCGTAAATTGCCCTTTTTCCAATTCCACCTTTTTATTGCCTGGATTGAAATATGTATTTTTAGAACTTTCATTCGGTTCTATTAATCTTACACCCGAATCACCGCCTGTAGAAGTGCCATTTGGTTCATCCATATATTTATACATGGCCTGAACCGAATTCCAACCCGGAGACCAATAAAACGGCACGAGCGACGACGGCGGAACATCGTGAGTTCCTTCCATGCTGTAAGAAATTGGGGAATCAGGATCTAATGGTATGCCTTGTTCGGTTACAGCAACTTTTGCAAATATTGAAGTACGACCGCTGTAGCGTATGGTTTGGCGTGGAACTTTCTCATTCAACATCCGGAAATCGGCTTCAAAAAAGTACGTTTTCAATTTTTCGAAGATAGGGAAATCTGAAATTAATGGTGATACTATATCATCAAACTTCTGCCAAGCTGTGGTTTCTTCATTCTTCTTTAACCGAATCATTTCGGCCAGCCATCGCCAGCTTTCTTTCACCTGATCTTTGTTTACTAAGGCTTTGTAATATCGCTGTGCGCGACCTTCGTTGTTAACCAACGTTCCTTCTGCTTCTGCAAATGTGGCGGCAGGAATCAAAATGTCAGCTTGCGCGGTAGTTTTATTGGTCAGTTGGTCAATGACGATTACTTGTTTGCTCCGTTCCAGCAGTTGTTTGACAGATTCCTCATCGATTCTCCGGTACAAATCATTTTCCAAAATAACCAAGGTGTCAATTTCTTGCTTTGCTGCCAATGAAACAACTTCGTCAAGCGATTTTCCCGGCATCATGGCCAATCCCAAGCTGTTCGTTTCGGGTAAAATGGTGCTCAACATTCCTTTTTTATCAGTAGCAAAAAGTGCTGTCGCAATATTCATGGCTGCATGAAGCACGTTTTCATCTCCACAAGTTATGCCGGAAATGATCAAAGGATTCTTTGCATTCTTCAGAGTTTCAGCTATCTTTTTGGCTAAATTTTGTTGATTTTTATCCCTTAATTTTGCTGATGGAACTTCGGAGTTCAACAGGGAAGCAACGGCAAATCCTAAATCGGCAATATCAGCATAATTTCCACGGAAAGCGGTTTCAGCCAATTCGTCCAACGAATCTTTAAACGGCGTGGCAATGAAAATCGGACTTTTGGAATCTTGCATCAAATTGCGTAAAGGTGCATCATTCCACATCGGGATACCCACTTTTTCCGCTGCTTCGTTGGGAACAACGCGGGCTGCCTGACGAACTGCCAGAGCCATCATTGGTGCGGTGTTCACCAAATCTTCACCCAAGATAAAAACTGCATCCGCTTTTTCAAGTTCTTTTAAAGAAGGAATTCTCTGGCCACTTTTTTGGAAAAAGTCCAGAACGGTTTTAGTTAGTTCTTGTTCTTTTTTTGATATTCCATGATAAAAATTATCGTTGCCTACTAATTTTGACAAAGCGTAATTGGCTTCGATTGAAGCTCTGGGAGAAGCAATACCAACAACTTTCTTATCGGTTGTAAAACTGTTTTTCAAAACAGAAAATAAGCTTCCGTCCGTTGCTTCTTCTCGGTATTCTTTTTTATCGGAACGGATTTCCGCTTTTCGGATGCGTTTTTCGTCGTTGACAAATTCGTAACCAAAACGTCCGCGGTCGCAAATAAAATAACCATTCACTGCACCGTTGTAGCGACTCATTATTCTTCGTAACGAATCGTAGCGTTCACTGGCAATTGTATTGCAGCCGAGGCTGCAAAGAGTACAAACCGAAGGCGCATTGGACATATCCCATTTGCGGGTGTAATGATTTTTTAGGGTTTTGTCGGTGAAAACGCCTGTAGGACAGACCTCCACAAGGTTACCACTGAATTCATTTTCGAGCGTTCCATCTTCCGAGCGACCAAAATAAACATTGTTGTGCGACGCAAAAACATTCAAATCTTTTCCGCCTGCATAATCCCTGTAAAACCGAACGCAGCGGTAACACTCGATGCAACGGTTCATTTCGTGATTCACAAATGGTCCAAGATCCTGATTTTTGAACGTCCGTTTTTTGAACTCAAAACGGCGGTAATTGTGTCCGGTCATCACGGTCATATCCTGCAAATGACATTCGCCACCTTCATCACAAACCGGACAATCGTGCGGATGATTCGTCATCAAACTTTCAATCACCGAAGCACGAAACGCTTTTGCATCAGCATCTTCAATGGAAATAATCAATCCGTCTACCACCGGTTCCATGCACGACATGACGATGCGACCTCTTGTATCATCGGCATCTTTAAACTTCTTTACCGCGCAAAGCCGGCACGCACCTACTGAACCTAAAGCCGGATGAAAACAGAAATGTGGAATGTCAAATCCCAATGCCAACGAAGTTTCCAACAGGTTTTTGCCCGGATTCACTTCAAAATCTTTTCCGTCTATCTTAATTTTTATCATGATTTCCAGGGGCATTTTTGGTTATTGATATGACTGACAAAATCATCATGGAAGTAAATCAGCCCACTTTGTAAAGGCTCGGCAGCACCCGGCGCATGTGCGCAAAAGGTATTTCCGGGACCCATATATTTTGTTTGATGTTTCAGAATATCCAACTGTTCCATCCGTCCATTTCCGTTTTCGATGGCTTCCAATATTTTTACCACCCACGGAAGTCCCTCGCGACAAGGCGTGCAGAATCCGCAACTTTCGAGTGCGAAGAATTTTTCAATGTTATGTAGAAAGGCAACCGGACAGGTTTTATCATCCAGAATAATCATCGTTCCAGTTCCCATGCGACTTCCGACTGCGGCAACTGTTGAGAAATCCATTTTTACATCCAAATGCTTTTCAATCAGAAAATCGGTGGACGCGCCGCCGGGAAGCAAGCCTCTAAAACCATAACCATCCAGCATTCCACCGGCATGTTCATTCAATAATTCACCCACTGTAACTCCGAGTGGTAATTCCCAAAGTCCGGGATTTTTCACTTTCCCACTCACACCAAAAAGTTTTGTTCCGCCGGTTTCGGTCAGACTTAAGGCTTTGAACCAATCCGCTCCGTTTTCCACAATGTGCGACAACCAACTTAATGTTTCCACATTATTCACCACAGTTGGTTTTCCGAACAAGCCACTGATAGCCGGAAACGGTGGTTTGGAACGTGGAATAGCTCTTTTGCCTTCCAACGAATTCAGTAAGGCGGTTTCTTCACCGCAAATATATCTTCCTGCACTGGAATGCACATTCAGTTCGAGACTGTAACCGGTTCCGAGAATATTTTCACCGAGTAATCCGGCAGCATAGGCTTCGGCAATGGCTTTTCGAAGTTCGGCTTCTGCTTTTTTATACGACCAACGGAGAAAAATATACGCTTTTTGAGCCTGAATGGCATAAGCCGATATAATCATTCCCGCAATTAATTGGTGTGGATTTCCTTCGAGTAAATAACGGTCTTTAAACGTGCCGGGTTCCATTTCGTCGGCATTGCAAACGAGATATCGGGTTAGCGATGGATCATTTATAGGAACAAGACTCCACTTCACACCGGTTGGAAAACCCGCACCACCTCGTCCGAGCAGGTTCGAAGCCTTGACCAGATTTGTCACTTCGGATGGTGACATTTTCTTCAATGCTTTTTCCACTCCGGCATACCCGCCCGCTTGTCTGTATTCTTTCAAATTCAGCGGTGAAGATTGAGGTTTAATATGTTTGGTTAATGGCTTTTCCATCGTTGTTTATTTATAGTTTTCGAGCAATTCTACAACTTTTTCATTCGTCAAATGATTAAAATGGTCATTGTTAATCATCATCGTTGGAGCATGATCACAATCACCTAAACAAGAAATCGGCAGCAAAGTATAACGATTATCAGCCGTTGTTTCGCCGTATTTGATTCCGAGTTTCTTAGAAATAGTCTCATAAATCGATTGGTAACCCATAATCATGCAACTGATGCTATCACAAAGAAGAATCACATTTCGTCCGACCGGTTTTCGATAAATACGACTGTAAAAGGTTGCGACAGCATTTACATCTTCGCTGGAAACGTTCAAAATCTCAGCAATATCCTTTACCGATTCATCCGAAATCCAACCGCGGTGGCGCTGTACAATTTTTAATGCATCGATGCAGGCTGCTGACGGATACGGATATTGTTTTATTTCCTCCTGAATCTCTATTTTTTCTTCTTCTGATAACATAAACGATATATTATTTTTATTAAAAGGACTCCTAAATTCTAACCTGCCCCCTAACCCCTGAAGGAGGAACTAAGGTTACTTTCGTCTCCTAAACTTTTTTTACGAATCTAATCTTCTCCCAACAAAGAGGGAAAACTACTTTTATTGAATATCCTCTCGCATCCCATTCTTAATTCCCCCTTCAGGGGGTTAAGGGGCAGTTTTTTATCTGTCCAAATCCGCTAACACAAAATCCATTGCTCCCAAAATAGCCAGTAAATCAGGAATAGTGTATCCTTTGCTGATTAATGGCACCATTTGCATATGTGGAAAAGATGGAGTTCGGATGCGTGTACGGTATGACGACGAACTTCCGTCGCTGACCAAATAATATCCGTTACTTCCTTTTGCCGCTTCGATTGGTACCATTGCCTCACCCGGAGGTATCACCGGTCCCCACGTAACAGTCACAAAATGAGTGATAAGCGTTTCAATATCCATCATGGTTTTATCTTTTCGAGGTGGAATAGCCAGTGGGTTATCGGATTTGTACTCGCCAGCCGGCATATTATTGACACACTGTTGAATAATTCGCAGACTTTGCCGCATTTCTTCCATTCGTACAATGGAGCGATCGTAACAATCGCCGTTTTTACCAAGTGGAACTTCAAAATCGAAGTTTTCAAAACCGGAGTATGGACGTTTTTTGCGGTAATCCCAGTCGCAACCGGTAGAACGGAGTCCTGATCCTGTTATTCCCCAATCAATGGCTTCTGCAGTGGTGTATACACCGATACCAATATTTCTTGCTTTGAAAATTCGGTTTTTAATAATCACATTATCAAATTCCTTCAAACGTTTTGGGAAATAATCGAGAAAATTCTGAACGAGTTTTTGCCAACCGTCAGGTAAATCGTGTGCTACGCCGCCAATTCTAAACCACGATGGATGCATGCGTCCGCCGGTGATGGCACCGACGATATCAAAAATCCGTTCGCGGTCGTTGAATGCATAAAAAACAGGTGACATTTGTCCCATGTCCTGAGCAAAAGTACCCAGCCAAACCAAATGACTGGCAATGCGGAACAGTTCGCTCATCATAATTCGGATAACATTTGCCCGGTCGGGAACAACGATATCAGCTAACTTTTCAACCGAAAGCAGGTATGCCAAATTATTCATTACGCCACCCAGATAATCAATTCGGTCGGTATACGGAATAAAGGTGTGCCAAGATTGGCGTTCACCCATTTTTTCGGCGCCACGGTGATGGAAACCAATATCCGGAACGATGTTGATAATGTCTTCGCCGTGCAACTGAAGCACAAGTCTTAACAGTCCATGCGTCCCGGGATGCTGTGGACCTAAATTGAGAAACATAAAATCACTATCTTCACCTTTAGTCTCCAAACCATATTCTGCTGGATCAAATTTCAAGTCAGCATCGTCAATATCACGCATTTGATTAGTCAGAACATACGGATCAAGTTCGGTCGCGCGGGCATGATGTTCTTTTCGGAGTGGGTGACCCTGCCAACTTTTAGGCATCAAAATACGTGTCAAACGTGGATGACCAACGAAGTTAATGCCAAACATATCAAATACTTCTCGTTCATACCAATTGGCCGATTCCCAAACGGAAGTAAGACTTGGAATGTTGAGATTCTGATTTTTTAGTGCGACTTTTATACGAATATCTTCATTTCGCTCCAAAGAAGTAAGATGATAAACAACGGTAAAGTCACTTTCAGGCTGGTCGCTTCGATTTTTACGAGCCCGTTCGTCTATGGCGGTTAGGTCGTAAAGCAGGTTAAAAGGTAGAACTATCTCAGTTTTGAGATAATTTAAAACGGGAATTAAATCATTGCTTTCCAACCAAATAGTGGGAGTTCCGTCTTTGGATGCCTGATTATATCTGATAATTTGATTGCCAAAACGAATTTTCAATTCTGAAATTACATTAATATCAGTTATTAGCAAAGGATTTAATTCTTCATTCATAGATAATTCTTTATTTAATTAGCACATCATCAAATTTCATTCATTGGTCGGATATTTCCCATTTTGGAACGTTCTTCCTGTTTCAAATCGCGCAAACTTGGTTTTTCCATTTTGTGAACACCTTGCGGACCAATCATCCAGCTCAGCGGTCTTTCTTCTTTTCCGATTGAATCGCGAAGCAAT
The DNA here is from genome assembly GCA_038244215.1 of Bacteroidales bacterium. Taxonomy (GTDB): domain Bacteria; phylum Bacteroidota; class Bacteroidia; order Bacteroidales; family Paludibacteraceae; genus Paludibacter. The sequence continues at coordinate 23,310 of JBBRTR010000010.1, read as the reverse complement.
AACAAACCTTCCATAAAAGCATCCGGACGTGGCGGACAACCTGAAACATAAACATCCACCGGAATGATTTTGTCAACACCCTGCACTACGCTGTAAATATCATACATGCCGCCTGAATTAGCACATGAACCCATGGAAATTACCCATTTAGGCGCCATCATTTGTTCATATAACCGGACGATAATAGGTGCCATTTTCATAAAAACCGTACCGGCTACAATCATTACATCAGCTTCACGTGGCGTTCCGCGTATTACTTCGTCACCAAATCGGGCAATGTCATAACGGCTGGTAAGTGAAGTTGCCATTTCTACGAAACAGCAAGAAAGTCCGAAACCGAAAGGCCAGATTGAGTTTTTCCGTCCCCACGCCACCATTTCATCCAGTTTGCCGAACAAAACTGATTTGTAGAGATTTTCGTCAGTTAACTCCTTTTCAATATCAAAGCTTCCTGCACCGGGTTTTATTAGTTTATAGTTCATTTCAGTTTGTTTTTATATTTCAAAATTCGTTTGCCGTTTGGTCCAAAATCCAACGCACCAATACTTAGTTCGTAGACCAACAAAACGAGAAGTATGGCAATAAATATCACTATTCCTATGTACCCGGGAAGTCCGAGTTCGCGAAATGATACCGCCCAAAGCATAATAAAGGCAGCATCCAAATCGAAAATAACGAAAAACATAGCAATCAGGTAAAAGTTGGATGAAAAGCGCAGACGGGCGTCACCGGTGGGAGGAATTCCGGATTCGTATGGTGCATCCGTTTTTTGTTCATGGTGGCGTTCGCCCAAAACATAAGATAGACCAATCATAATGCCGATTAGGGCGAGTACGATAACGGCAAAAACAATAAAAGGCCAGATAGTAATTTCCTGTATCAACATATCGGGTAGTTCTTGATGAATTGATATTCCTTTGCTTTCTAAAAAAACAAAATCTTTGTATGATTGTTCAGGTAATCTTTAAAAAATTCTTTAATTGACTATTAGTTTTCTAATTAATTAAGGAACTTAATAGTGAATGAGCTCATTCATATTGGCTTATCTCTCTTTTCCAATTCAGCCACTTTTGCCAACCTTCTGCAATGTCTTTCGGCACCGCTAAACCGTGCATTTAAAAAAGTTTCGACTAGTTCCCAAGCAAGAGAATTCCCTATCACGCGACCACCCAGACAAATCACATTCAAATCGTCATCTTCTACTCCTTGTCGGGCAGAGAAAGTATCATTAATCAAACATGCCTTTGCTTTGTCAATCTTATTAATAGCCACACTTGCACCTACACCGCTTCCGCAAATGGCCACACCTCGGTCGATTTCCTTTCCTGCTACTGCTTTGGCCAACGGGATAACATAATCGGGATAATCATCATCAGAATTGATTAAAATATTTCCAAAATCAATCACCTCATAACCAGCTCCTTTCAAATTTCGTGAAAGATATTCTTTTAGCTCAAAACCACCATGATCGGCAGCAATACCGATTCGCTTGGGTTGGATGTTTTCAACAGCTTGTAATTCGGGGAGAATAATTGGCTGTATTTCTGTTTTTGAAATGTCATTTGTTTTCATATTGCAATTTAGAATTTAAAATTCTTTTTACAAATCATTTGCTTCATATAGTCTGAGTCTATTTTTCAGACTTGTTATTTTATCCTGCATTGTATTTATTCGTTCCAATAAATGCTCTATCGTTTCAATTCCTTCTACATTAATGTCTAAATCGTAGTACAAAACCACCATTTTTTCCAGTTCGGGAAGTTGAATTTCAGGAATGTAAATAATTTCTTCAATCGTCGTAATTTCTATCAATCCACTTTCATAAAGCGAACTGATAAATGAAATTTCAATGTTATGGTTAACACAGAATTCAGTTGCCGGTATTAAATTTTTCATGATTATTCCGATTTTTGAGATTTAGACAACTCCGTAAATAATTCCCGTTGTTTTCCGTTCAGGTTTGTTGGAATCTTTATAACATAAGTCACATATAAATCACCAAATTTCCCTTCATTTTTATAGACCGGAAATCCTTTTCCTTTCAACTTTATTTTTGTACCATTTTGAGTTTCAGGTTTAACGTTCAGTTTTACTTTTCCGTTCAGGGTTTCCAGCATTATTTCACCACCTAAAACGGCTGTGTATAAATCCAAATCAACAGAACTGTACAAATCATTTCCCAATCGTTTGAATTTCGGATCATTGGCAATAACGAAAGCGATATACAAATCACCATTTGGTCCACCATTTATACCTGCGCCACCATGTCCGGTAATTTTGATGGTTTGTCCGTTTTCAATTCCTGCAGGAATGGTAATCCGGATATTTTTTCCGTTTACGGACAAAGTTTGTTTATGGGTTTCATAGGCGTCGATTAGTTGCAAATGAATTTCAGCATTGAAATCCTCACCACGGTATTTTACTTGCCGACCCCGACTGCCACCACCAAATCCACCACCAAACATCGATTCGAAAAAATCGGAGAATTGACTATCAGATTGTTGACCACCTGAAAAACCGCCCTGTGAACGTGAAGATTGTTGTTGATTTTGACGGGCTTTTTCGTATTCGTCGGCATGTTTCCAGTCTTCACAGTGCTGGTCGTATTTTTTCCGTTTTACCGGATCACTGAGCACTTCATTTGCCTCGTTAATTTGCTGGAAATGAGATTTTGATTCCTTGTCATTTGGGTTTAAATCCGGATGATATTTACGAGCTAATTTCCGATAAGCATTTTTAATTTCTTTTTCGGTAGCAGTCTTGTTAATGCCTAAAATCTGGTAATAGTCTACGAAGTTCATAATAAGGTAAATTGAAATACTTTTTCAAGCGATAAAAAATATTTTCTTCACTTTGAATATTGTCATAAATCACAATTTAGAAATAGAACAATTCAGAATAAGAAATGGTTATACTTTTAGTGTAAAAAAAAAATTTTCTTTTACTCAAAAATAATGATTCCCCTTTTTTGTTTTAACCAGATTATTGTCGGGTACAAAAAAAATAATTCCAAATGCTCTGAAACAAAATGAAACACAAAGATGATGAAAATAATTTATCAAAACGTACTTTTGTTCACTTTGTTTTAAAATAAATTGCTCAAGTACCTGGAACTTCTAAGAGTGATGTTTTCTTCTGGATCCTAGAAATGTTGAATATATCAACGGGAAAGAAGTTGGTTAGCAGATTGTGATTATTATGTCCTAAGTGAAAAGAGGTATTACACTAGCTATTTCTATTTAAATATAGTCTATTTGTAACTTGCTGTAAATAATATATCTTTGCTGCTTGATGATATGACTCATAGTTGCAGTCATAGATCAAAACGAGAAGAAAAACGACCTTAAAACTCATCTCAGATGACTAAAAGCAAGCTGATTTCTACCACGTTTCTTCGTGATCTCTCCAATTTACCCACTGCCTATTTTGCATTGGTCATGGCAACAGGTATTGTATCCATTGCTTCATACAACCTCAATTTTATCTTTATAGCAAACCTTCTTTTTTATTTCAATATAGCAGCCTATCTCTTAATGAGTCTTCTCTATATACTGAGATTGATTCTTTATCCGACAGAATTTATAGCCGATATAAAAGATCCTGCTAAAAGTCCTGGTTTTCTGACTTATGTGGCAGGAAGCTGCGTGTTGGGCAGCCAATTTATTATTCTGTCAAGCAACTATCTGATAGCATCTATTCTCTTTTATATAGGTACTGTTTCATGGTTGATACTGATTTACACAGTTTTTACAGTTTTTACGGTAAAAAAAGATAAGCCACCCATCAATGAAGCTATCAGCGGAGTATGGCTACTTATTATTGTATCTACTCAATCGGTCTCCATACTTGCAAGTCAACTAACCGGACACATCCCTTTTGCCTCAGATTTAGTGATGTTCTTTGCGTTAACTATGTTCCTTTGCGGATGCATGTTTTATATCATTATCATCACACTCATTGTTTACCGAATGTCATTTTTTGAGATGCGGGCGGAGGAATTTGCACCTGCTTACTGGATTAACATGGGTGCTGTGGCCATCTCCACGCTGGCAGGTTCCGTTTTAATATTAAACGCACACAATTGGTCATTTATCAATGATATACTCCCATTTTTAAAAGGCTTTACGCTTTTTTTCTGGGCAATTGGTAGCTGGTGGATTCCACTCATCGTTATATTGGGCATTTGGCGACATGTTTTTAAACAACTCCCTCTGAAGTATCATCCTCAATATTGGGGAATGATATTTCCCATGGGAATGTACACTGCTTGCACAATAAGATTAGCGCAGGCACTTAATCTCCCATTTCTAATGGCTATTCCTTCGTTTTTCATTTATATAGCACTAGTTGCTTGGGGGAGTGCTGCCATTAGTATGTTTTACTTTATTGCTAAAGATTATTTGTTTGAAAAAAAACAAGTTGAAAAATAACTTGATGAATTTCAATGTTTATTATTGTGTAAGATATTTTCAAATCGTATATTTACAGCCTATATATAAGAACTTAACATGCTTTAGTTATGAGCCTACTCAACAAACTCATCTATTTTAGTAAAAAGGCCTCTGTGAGCCCTGATAAGCACATTGTCACCACAGATACGCCACGAGACTGGGAACGTTTTTACCGCAACCGTTGGCAATTTGATAAAGTTGTACGTTCCACTCACGGTGTAAACTGCACAGGATCTTGCTCTTGGAAAATATTTGTAAAGAACGGGTTGGTGACTTGGGAGCTTCAAAGCACTGATTACCCTGAAACACGACCCGATCTGCCTAACCATGAACCCCGGGGTTGTCCACGTGGTGCCAGTTATTCATGGTACCTTTACAGTGCCAATCGTGTGAAATACCCAATGATACGTGGCGCATTGGCCAAAGCGTATCGAAAAGCCAAAGAGCATTATAAAGATCCTGTCGTTGCTTGGGAGAGCATTCAGAATAATCCCGAAACGCGCAGTGATTATGTCAGACAGCGAGGATTGGGTGGTCTCATTCGCCTCGATTGGGAAGAAGCGCAGGAAATTATAGCTGCTGCCAATATTTATACTATTAAGAAATATGGACCCGACCGACTTGCCGGATTTACGCCCATCCCTGCCATGTCAATGGTCAGCTATGCTTCCGGCACCCGATATTTAAGTCTATTGGGAGGTACAATATTAAGCTTTTACGATTTCTATTGTGATTTACCACCCTCATCCCCTCAAACTTGGGGAGAACAAACGGATGTGCCCGAAAGTGCAGACTGGTATAACTCTTCATTTCTAATGTTGTGGGGCTCTAATGTGCCGGTTACAAGAACTCCCGATGCTCCTTTCTACACTCAGGTACGTTACAAAGGAACTAAAACCATCAACATATCTCCCGACTTTAACGAAGCATCTAAATTTGCTGATCTTTGGATAAAACCAAAACAAGGCACCGATGCTGCATTGGGGATGGCCATGGGACATGTAATTCTCAAAGAATTTTATTTGGATAAGAAAACGCCCTACTTTGAAAACTACGTAAAACAATATTCTGACCTTCCGTTTTTGGTAAAGGTTGAGGAAAAGAATGGACGATTTGTAGCTGGACGAGTTATTAGAGCGAGCGACTTGGATGCAAAATATTCCAAGCAAGAAAATGCAGATTGGAAACCAGTGATTTTTGATGAAAAGAGTAAGAAACTGGTCATCCCAAATGGAACCATTGGTTCACGCTGGGACAAAAGTCAAAAGTGGAATCTGGAGATGGTAAATGTATTGACCGGAGAAGAGATTTCACCGAAACTTTCATTTGTAGATAACTTTGATGAAGTGGCTGAGGTTGCTTTTCCTTACTTTGGAGGAGACGACTACAAACACCATTATTTTAATGCCACCAAGCACGAAGAGATTATTACCCGGAAAATACCGGTACGGAAATCACCAGATGGAAAATTCCTCTATTGTACTGTATATGATTTGACGATTGCCAATTACGGACTTTCATTAGGATTACCCGGAGAAGCTCCTTCTCCCGACTATTCGGAGGATGCACTTTACACGCCCGCCTGGCAAGAAAAAATTACAGGTGTTCCCGCTTCACAGATAATTTCAACCGCAAGGCAATTTGCAGAAAATGCGGAGAAAACAGAAGGTAAATCCATGATTATTATCGGCTGTGGTGTGAATCAATGGTATCATACCGATATGATTTATCGAAGTGCCATCAATATGTTGGTGTTTTGTGGTTGCGTAGGACAATCAGGTGGTGGCTGGTCGCACTATGTGGGACAAGAAAAACTGCGACCTCAAACGGGTTGGATGCCGCTGGCTTTTGCGCTCGACTGGCATCGCCCACCACGTCACATGAATGCCACCTCTTATTTTTATATGCATACCGACCAGTGGCGTTACGAAAAAGTTGGAATGACTGAATTGATTTCTCCATTGGCAGATAAAGCTAAATGGGGCAAACTATCGATGATTGATTGCAATGTAAAATCTGAACGGATGGGCTGGCTGCCTTCTAGTCCACAGTTGAACGACAACCCAATTAAATTGGGAAAACAAGCTGCCGAACAAGGTAAAGATGTAAAAGACTTCATTACTCAGAAATTAAAAAGCAATGAACTGTCGATAGCTTCTGAAGATCCCGACGATCCAAAGAACTTCCCCAGAAACATGTTTATCTGGCGTTCAAATCTACTCGCTTCCAGTGCCAAAGGAATGGAGTATTTTATGAAGCATTTGCTGGGCGCACAAAACAGTGTGATGGGACAAGATTTAAAAGCCAACGGTCAACAATTACCTCAAGAGGTAAAATGGCACGATAAAGTACCTGAAGGTAAACTGGATTTACTGGTTACTCTTGATTTCAGAATGTCTACCTCAGCGCTGCATTCTGATATTATCCTGCCAGCAGCTACCTGGTACGAGAAAAACGATTTAAGCACGACCGATTTGCACCCCTTTATTCATCCTTTTTCAGATGCCGTAGATCCTGTTTGGGAAGCACGCACAGATTGGAATACATTTAAAGGCTTGGCAAAAAAGATATCAGAGCTTTCTCCCGGCCATCTTGGAAAAGAGAGAGATATCGTGCTGCAACCTATGCAACACGATTCCCCGATGGAGATTTCAGAAACTGCTTACGCCAAAGATTGGAAAGTGGATAATTTGGAATTGAAACCAGGCAAAAATATGTCCGATATCATTGAAGTGATTCGTGATTACCCAGCCACCTACGAACGATTCACCTCGGTGGGTCCATTGATGGAAGAATTGGGAAATGGTGGGAAAGGCATCAGTTGGGATACAAAAGAAGAGGTGGAGTTGCTAAAGAAAATAAATCTATCTTCTAATGGGAATTCATCCAACGGAAGAGCGCCTATTGAAACCGATATTCATGCTGCCGAAATGATTCTTACTTTGGCACCTGAAACCAATGGGAAAGTTGCCGTTAAAGCCTGGGAAGCATTAGAGAAAATAACTGGGCGAAAACATCGTCATTTGGCATCAAAACGTGAAGATGAACAGATCCGATTTAAGGATTTGCTCCAGCAACCACGTAAAATCATCACTTCGCCTATATGGAGTGGTGTGGAATCAAGTGAAGTTTCCTACAACGCAGGTTATACGAATGTTCACGAACTCATTCCATGGCGAACACTTACTGGTCGACAATCACTCTATCAGGATCACCCTTGGATGATTGATTTTGGTGAAAACCTGGTGACTTACAAGCCGCCGATAGACACAAAGTCGTTAAGAGGGATGATTGAGAAATTAGATTGCAAAGAAAAGTATATGATTCTCAATATGATGACTCCGCATAACAAATGGACAATTCACTCCACTTGGTCGGATAACCTCATGATGCTAACGTTAGGACGTGGAGGGCCGGTGGCATGGATGAGCGAAATAGATGCCGAAAAAATGGAGTTGGTTGATAATGATTGGGTAGAGGTGTTTAACGAAAACGGTGCTACCGTAGTACGTTTAGTGGTGTCACAACGAATTCCTACTGGTGCACTCATTATGTATCACAATCAGGAACGAACCGTAAATATGCCAGTAAGTCAAATTACAGGAAATAGGGGAGGTGTACACAATTCTGTCTCCCGAATATGTTTGAAACCCACCCACATGATAGGTGGATACGCACAATTGAGTTATGGTCTCAATTATTATGGTACAATTGGCGCCAACCGCGACGAGTTTATCATTATTCGTAAGCTTAATAAAGTGGAGTGGATGGATGAACCCATAGAAGAAGAATCTAAATAAAACGTAATCACTATGCAAATACGCGCACAAATAGCAATGGTCATGAACCTGGATAAGTGTATCGGCTGTCACACTTGTTCGGTTACTTGTAAAAACGTATGGACTTCACGCAAAGGTGTAGAATACGTGTGGTTCAACAATGTAGAAACCAAGCCTGGCATCGGATATCCTGACAATTGGGAGAATCAGAAACGATGGAAAGGTGGTTGGAAGTTGGATAAAGATAAGCTTTCACCCTTAATGGGAGACAAGTTAGGCGTTATGAAAAATCTTTTTGCCAATCCACTCATGCCTACCATTGACGATTATTACGAGCCTTTTACATTCAATTATTCAATTTTACACAAAGGTTCAAAATTTAAAACACCACCCACAGCTCGTCCGCATTCTATCTTAACAGGTAAAGTAATGGATAAGATCAAAAAAACACCCAATTGGGAAGATGATTTGGGAGGAGAGTTTGAAAAACGTAGCAAGGATACAAACTTTAAAGATGTTCCTAAAGATATTTATGGGGAGTTTGAAAACTCATTTATTATGTATCTTCCGAGACTTTGCGAGCATTGTCTTAATCCCACCTGTGTAGCGGTATGTCCCTCCGGTGCCATTTACAAGCGGGAAGAAGACGGCATTGTTCTCATAGATCAGGATCGCTGTCGCGGATGGCGTCAATGTATCAGTGGCTGCCCCTATAAAAAAGTTTATTTTAATTGGGAAACGCACAAATCGGAGAAATGTACTTTTTGTTATCCACGTATTGAAGCAGGTGAACCAACCATTTGTAGTGAATCATGTGTGGGTAGAATCCGGTATATTGGGATTATGTTGTATGATGCCGACAAGATTAAAGCCGCAGCAGCCACACCTGATGAAAAAGATCTATATGAAGAGCATCTGAATGTATTTTTGGATCCACACGATCCGGCAATAATTGCTGAAGCAAGAAAACAAGGTATTCCAGAAAATGTATTGGAAGCTGCAGCGGCATCCCCCATCTATAAAATGGCGATCGACTGGAAGGTTGCCTTTCCCTTGCATCCGGAATATCGAACATTGCCCATGGTATGGTACGTACCACCATTGTCTCCTATTCAATCGGCTGTTGAGAGTGGAACCATTGGAAGAAACGGTATTTTACCCGACGTGGATGACATGCGTATTTCCCATAAATATTTAGCTAATTTGTTTACAGCTGGTGACGAAAAACCTGTAAAAGACGCACTCAAACGGATGCTGGCTATGCGAGCCTACATGCGTAGCAAAACCGTCGACAAAGTACAGAACCTTGAAGTGTTAGAGGGAACAGGTCTCACTCCTGAGCAGACAGAAAAGATGTATCACCTTCTGGCCATAGCCAATTACAAAGATCGGTTTGTGATCCCAACGACTCATAGAGAAGAAGCTAAAAATATATTTGATCTTCAAACAAGAGGTGGTTATCCAAATGGAGACAGCAACGACGACGAAGAAAAATTTAAAAACCTATTTGGAGGTATCTGATTATGATAAAAACCTATAAAGTACTCTCTCTTCTTCTCTCTTATCCATCCGACGAATTGCAACAATTTTTGCCGGAGGTTGAAAAAGAGTTGAGAGAAGAATCATTGCTTCACGAGGATAAAATAAGTGGCTTGGTAGCGTTTTGCAAAAGGTTTGGGCTGATGGAGCTTACCAATTGGCAGGAAGAATATGTGCAGCTTTTTGATTATTCCAGAAGTGTTTCGTTGCATATATTTGAACATATAAAAGGGGATTCAAGGGATCGTGGACAAGCCATGGTAAATCTGATGGAGTTTTACAAGGAGAGTGGAATGCATCTGACAGCCAAAGAACTACCAGACTATATTCCTGCTTTTTTGGAATTCCTTTCCACCTTGGACACGATTAAGTCAGCAGAACTTTTAGCGGAAACTGTACACATTATGGATCGGATATATGAAGCACTTAGCAAAAGTGAAAATCAATACAGTGCTATTTTTCAATCTATTATTTCACTGTCGGCCAGACAGCCAGATAAGGCTATAACAAAGGAGATGATTAAAAATGAAAAGCCTTTGGATTTGGATGCCGAATATGAAGAGGAGCCTGTCACTTTTGGAGGAGATGCTCCCTCTTGCTCATCGCAAGCAACTGCTTGCAGGCCAATCGATAGACCAATTTGATCTGTTTAAAACAAAAAATCAACAAATATGGAAAACTACATCAACAACCTACTGTTAACCTATCTGCCCTATATAGCGCTATCAGTATTCTTTTTTGGACTTATTACACGACTGTTTATGATGAACAAAACTGTTCAGGCAGAGTCTACACAGTTGCTTGCCGACCAGAAAGTTAAACTGGGAAGCAATCTTTTTCATATTGGAATTATAATGGTCTTTTTCGGACATCTCACACTTTTTATTCCCGCGTGGCTTTATCATCTGGTAATGACCACCGAAACTAAACGAATAATTGCATTGACCATGGGTTCTACATTTGGAATCATAGCCGTTGTTGGTATGTCCATCCTGGTGGTGCGGCGATTTAACTCTCCACGCATAAAACATAATAGCAGCATTCAGGACTATTTTATCATTATACTATTGCTGGTAGAGGCAGTACTGGGACTTTCTTCTGTTGGAGGAACACTCACTTCACCCATAGAAAAATATGCGGCTCTAAGTGATTGGGCACAAGCAATTGTTACTTTTCAACCCGATGCAGGAGCAATACTTATAAATCATTCCATACAGTATAAAATTCACATCGTCACAGGGCTTCTGATTTTTATGATTTTCCCCTATACCAAGTTGATGCACATATTAGTTTTTCCATTTGAATACCTGTTAAGAACAGGCTACCAATTAGTAAGAAAAAGGAATTAGACACAATCAAACTCTTTATCGTCAATAGACTGTACAAGATGCTGATGCCAACTATCAACATAGCGTAAACTATTTGCAATGGAACGTGCCGGGTTTGTGATAAACTGGCGCGGTGTAGTAAAGCTACTAACCACAATGGGTAATATGCCAAAAGCATGATTTATTGAAATATAGAGTTGTCTGAATCCTGAGCGAAAAAAGAGTCGTTGCATAAGGGGAGCGTGAAGCTCAGTACTTAAAGCCGCAAAACCGGTAACCACCACAAGAGCGCGCAAAACCATAATTATACCGTCAGAAAGTGCTGCAAGGTGTCCTTCTAAGCCGCCGCTAGACGTCTTGCTAAAGAACCAAGCCAAAACAAGTATTACCAACAATTGCATCCAAAAGAGCCACTTTTTTAATCGTCGCATAGCAAAGCGATACCTCCAAAAAATAAAAATAAACCAGGGGATGGTCAAAATAAGTGCGGCAATCAGCGTGAAAGTACTCAATGCAAAAAGCATAAGTGGAATAATAACCACTAACAAAATTAAAAATCGGGTTGAGTATTCAATATTTTCTGACGGTTGTTCCCATTGTTTAGCCTGAATTTCTGACGAAGGGGTATATTCACTATACTGTTCGTTCTTGGCTTTTTGACCTAATTTGTATCCCATAAAAGCAGCCAACGCCCCTAAAAGAGCATAGGCCGAAAAGAGAGTCAAAACAGCTTGTGTGGGCTGGACGTGGATAAAACCTATTTTTTTTGTAGCATAGATAAACATTTCTTCATAAATTAGAAATATGTTCCATCCATAAAGGAAAAAGAGATGCACAACTTTATGGACCAAAACCCCCACCATAGTCAGTAACCCAGCGCCTATATATCCAATTATATTTCTGCCTGCAACACGAACGACAAACTCCATGATAAACCCCTCCAGCGCAATGGCAATCATAGGTCCCAAAATTACAGCACTTGGCGAAATAGATTTCATGAGGGCAGTTATCAGACCTGCACGCCAGATAATTCCGTATTTAGGCCATATTTGAAAAATGCCGATTACCAATACAATGGAAATAAGCGTGAGGAAGGTTCCTGAAAAGGGGATGCGCAGATTGTGTAAAAAGCTACCCACAATAATCTCGATGCCGGCCCATAATCCGGCCAGAACCGATGCTTTGATCCATTTATCGTTCACTTTTCCCTTTATTTCTTCCATAACTTACGGACTTCTTCTAAAGTGCTCGGGATATTCACATTCGTAAAAGCATTTTCCTGATAAAGTGGATGTTCCCTGGTTATCTTAATATATTCTACTGGAACTAGCGCTAATAAATCTTTCATCTTAAACGCATGGCTATTTAATTGCTGTTCTAAAAATGGCAGAACATTTTTACGATATACGGCACAAGTCATATGTATTTGATCGTCATGATCAACAACTACAGTAATGAGAGCCTCATTTTTTGTGGCATTAACCACAATGTGCTTTAATAGAGATGTAGAAACCAAAGGTATATCACATGATACTACCAAATTTAAAGACCTGTTGGAAACTTTCAACGCAGAGTAGATACCACCCAATGGACCACAATCAGGGTACTCATCGGGTATTTGAGGCCAGGCGATGTTCGGGTAGGAAATGTTTCCACTACTCACGACAATAGTAGAAGTTAACTCTTTCAATTTGTCAATCATTCGAATAAGCATAGAATCTCCATGTATCTCAGCCTCAGCTTTATTGAAACCCATACGCCGACTTTGTCCGCCAGCAAGAATTATCCCTGTTATATCCCTGTTATTTAAATCCATTTATTCAAATTAAAAAAATACCTAACTTGAATGTCTCAAGTTGTTACTCAAAGAAAGCTCTTTATCTGTTCAACTGCTTTTTGTGGATCACCAAAGTCAGCAGCTTGAAAAATAAGGGTAGGTTTGATGTTCCACTTTTTTACTACTTTCTCTAAAAGTTTTTCTTTGGTGGTAAATATCAAAGGAATAGAAGAATCTACAAGCTGCGTGAAGTTACTACTCCAAAGTTCTCCTGCCAATTCATATCCACCAATTTCATCCACGATAGCAATATCCGGAGGCTTGGTCAAAAGCTCTTTGAAGCAATTATTCCCCAATTCTAACCCATCGGAAAAGAACTTAAATTGCTTAGGTCGTTGTTCAAAAGTTGATACTCGTTGCATGAGGGGCAACTCTTCATTGGTCTTAATGTCTTTTATCTGATAACAGTCTGACTGAAGCTCATGAAACGAAACAAATCCACTCACCCTGAATCCATTCATCTGCAGTTGAGCCAATACATCAAAAAGGAAAGTGGTTTTTCCACTTCCCTTTTTACCTGAAATAACAAATATCGATTTCAAAAGTCAATAGTGTACGAGATGTAAATATTGGATTCTTACTATTTTGCAAATTTATAATTTTAATTTAGAATCCAATGGGTTTTCTTTAAAAATTTCAGGACATTAAGCTTCGTCTTTTGTTGTTTTCACCAGACTGATGCCTGATACAAAGAAAATAAGCCCAAGTACTCCGAAAATGATTAATGATTTTACATCGTGGTTACTTCCTGATGTAGTACTAAACATTACAGCTGTATAAATTAGACTTCCTATTCCAAGGACAGTTAATACAGCACCAAAAATTCTTTTTACGTTCATATTCTTGTTTTTTAATTGTTTAAATGATATTTATTTACTTTTTAATTTAAGATTATTCTGAAATATTGTCCTTGTTCCGTTTAATAAAGGTCATTATTAAAAGTCCTGCAATAAGAATCAGGATAATGTGCACGGCAGGGCTATTATTAAATCCTATAAACATAAAAACCCAGAAGACTGATAATATTACAGCAAATGAAACATAAATTTTTGATTGCATTTTGTTTGTTTTTAATTATTTAATTACCAATTGCCTGACTTCTTTTTCCATCTTTGGAAAGATCTATATTCAAAACAATTCGTATCCGGTCTTTAATTGAACCGGTAATAAATTCAATATTATTGGTAACTAACAGTGGAACATATATTTCGAAAAGATTCCAGATTCCGAATTTTAATCCTGCTTCGCCGAAGAATAAAGAATTATAATTTGTTCCAAGTCCATGATCATTTAATAAAATATTGGCAAAAGGTTTAATCCCGATTTCACCTGCAATTCCCGGCAAATTAGATGACAATGAAAGTGAAACCAGCCATTTGCTGTAACCGAGTTTCTCATTCACAGGTGACACTAAACCACCTTCCGAAATGTTCATTTGTCTGGAGAAAAGCGAAGTTGGAAAAATGCCAAACCGGTCAGGATAAACGCCTTCGTAAAGATATTGTTCACGGCCACTCCGACCACTTGCAGCAAGTGAATAATACGGATTGGCTGCATCACTTTGGATCATCGAGCCCGCAAAAAGCCGGATTCCCAATCCATTTCCACGACCGTTATAACTCAGTTTGTAATTAAATTCAACTGAAGCTTTCTGAAATTTTGCACCCGATTCAACTGAAACAGACAAGTCATACGGATTGACTAAACTGTTTTTTTGCAAAACATACCCAAGTTGCAGATATGAATTTAGTTTTGCTTTTACAGGAAGCTCAATTTGATAAAGATCGGAAGCTAGAATAAATCGTCCGTTGATTTTTTGCCGGATTGGATTAGTTTCTTTATCTGGTCGGAAATTTAGGTCGAAACCCGCCTGTAATTTCTGATAATTTTGATTGCCGGGAGAACCGAATTGAGTTCCTTCCAACGAAAAAGTAGTTTTCCGAATAAAGTTATTATAAGGTGTAATATTATAAGCTAAGCGTCCATAGCCTGCAAAAGTAGAATTATTAAAAGTATAAAAAGGCATAATGAAATACTCAAACGGTTTTGGAATTACAAAGCCATTGTGCAAAGCAAGGCCTACCATAAATCCGTTTTCGTGGTTCCAGTTTACGGCCGGACTATACATTATCGTTCTTTTTTCAGGGTTTTCGATGCCTAATAACAGCTGAGGTTGTATTGAATCAGCTTTCGGAAAAAGGCCTTTTGTTCGGATGTTGTTATTTAATCTGAAAAGTTCCGGCATTACATGATTTGGATCGATTTTCAATTCAGTGAAAATACCCTTCGGAATTTCTACCCATTTTTCACCAACAAATCCATCAACCCATTTTTCAAAGCAAACGGAATCGCCGATCATACCTGCAATAACAACCGGTGAAGCCAGTTCTCCCACATTTTTTAATAGTAATTTTTTTTTTTCAATTCGCACCATTTTATAATCAAGCCGTTTGTTTGTACCCAAAAAATCGACAAAAAACCAATTTAGATCTTTACCGGTGCTCTTTTCAAATACTTTTTGCAAATCTTCAGGTTGTGGATGTTTGAATTTCCACAGACGATAATATTCATGCATAGTCAAATCGTAAATCGAGTCGCCCAACCAGGCACGTAAATAATTGAATCCAATAGATGCTTTGTTATAAATAATCAGATTGTAATTTGTCTCAGTGTAGTCGGTAGAAGTCAAATTAAGCGGTTGTTCGGTATTGTCACGTGCAGCCACCAGCCATTCGAGTGCCATCTTTCTTTCTTCAGGAATTTTATCGACATGAAAGAATTTTGCCAATTTTAGTTTTGGCAGAAAATCTTCCCAAAGCTTTTTGTCCGGATACTGTTCCGTCAAATACCGCACTTCGTATGATGTTGTAATCCCTTCATCCATAAATGGAAATCGACGTTCGTTTGAACCCAACGCAGCGTAAAACCAATTGTGGAATGCTTCGTGAGCAATCACTTTATCCAAACTGTAACCATCTTTCGCCTTTCCAATTACTGTAATACCGGGATATTCCATTCCATCGCCGGCTGTTAATGCGCTTTGAACAGCTGTAAAACTTGAATACGGATAATCACCGACCCATTTTGAAAGATCCAGAATGGCATGATTAATATAAGGGATTGCTTTTTTCCAGAGAATGGCCTGTGTATTGGTAAACATCAACCAGGTAGTTACTTCTTTACCCGATTCGGGAAGAATAACTTTACTTTTCAGCACATGAAATCGTTTATCCGCAAACCAGGCAAAATCATGAATATTATTTCCAACGAAATGCAGGGTTTTCATTTCCTTAGATGAAAGCGGAAAGTCAGCTTTTTCTTTCAGATATTGATGTTTCCATAAGGTATCAGCAGCCATTTTGTCCAACTTCTCTATTTCTTTGGAAGTCTGAAGATTTCCCGTTGCACCTACAATATAATTCTCCGGCAAAGTTATCCGCACATCAAAGCTTCCAAATTCTGAATAGAACTCGCCCTGATCAAGATATGGCATTTGATGCCAGCCGGATTGATCATAAACCGCTGGTTTCGGGTACCACTGAGAAATTTGATAGGACTGTCCGATATGCCCCAAACGTGAAGTAACTCCCTCCGGAATCAGAACATGAAAAGGAGTGGAAATAAGAATACTTTTGCCCGGATAAAGAGGTTTATTCAATAGAATTTTACAAATGTCCGGTTGGTTGGGAAGTAAATTCCATTGAACTGAAACGTCGTCGACTTTAAAATCCAGGGAATCAATAGAGCCTCTTAATTCAGGATTATTGAACAACTTTTCCTTTCCTCGCAACACGAAAAGTTGTTTCGCTAAATCGGTTTGATTGTTTGAATAAGCATTTGGCCATACGTGAAAATAAAGAAATTGAAGTGTGTCAGGAGAATTATTGAAATACTCAATACTTTCAAATGCTGATAATTCATGGCGATTGTCGTTTAACGAAACCTGAATTTTATAGTTTACTTTTTGTTGAAAATAAGCTTGTGAAGAAACTTTCGGGAATATTCCGAAAATCGCCAAACTAAAGAATAGTGAATACTTTGTATTATTAATGCCGAAATATTTCCAAACGTTTTTCACAAATTATATCATTTTGAAGAATTATCTCTTGATTCCGTTTGAGTTACCTTAGCAGGAATCGTTCTTTGTGTTTCTTTTATTCTCTGATTTACACTCTTACTTTCTTTTGGATCAGGTTGCTGAGTCTGAACCGATTTTTGTTGTTCACCCCGACTTGACGGTTGCTGATTGTCCCGATTCTGACGTTCAGGTTGTTGAGGTTGAGGTTGTCTCTGGGGTTCAGGTTGTGTAACCGGTTGTTGTCTCTGTGGTTCAGGTTGCTGACGTAGAGGTTCTGGTTGTGGTTGAACCGGTTGTTGGCGTTGAGGTTCTGGTTGACGAACAGGTTCTTGACGTTGAACAGGCTGTTGAACGGGTTCTTGACGTTGAGTCGGTTGAGTCTGTTGTACCGGTTGCTGACGCTGCGGTTCAGATTGTGGTTGAACCGGTTGTTGGCGTTGAGGTTCTGGTTCACGAACAGGTTCTTGACGTTGAACAGGTTGTTGTACGGGTTCTTGACGTCGAGCAGGTTGAGTCTGTTGTACCGGTTGACGCTGTTCAGGTTGTTGAACTTGTCTTTCGGGTTCAGTTGGTTGTCGTTCTTCAGGTCTTTGTTGTGGTTGCCGTATAATTTCCTTTTGCGGTACGGGCATACTATTTCCTCTATTCACGTTTTGAAGCGAATTATCGTTACGGTTTGTATTTACATTCCTTTCCCGGGTTGGTTTAATTTCAGTAGCATTTGTAACTCGTGTTGGAGCAGACTTCCGCAAGGCATCTTTGTTTCGATCTAATTTCGGCCTGTAGATATTTAATTGATTATTCGAAAGTTTTTGTCCCGGACGATCACTGTTTCGGATAGTTACATTCACGACATTTCTTCCTGAATTCCGTTGAACATCAGCCCGACGCGGACCCGAAATATAAGTCTGGTTGTTGCTTCTGTCCCGATAGGTGTTATTTATGACAGTCGAATTGATTATAATCGTGTTATATTCATTTCGATTAACATAATAATGATTTATCTGAGGTCTTCCAAAATCACGGTCGCGAACAAAATTCCAATGATTAATATTATTGTACCCTGAACTGAAACTGTTACTTATATCAACTCCCGGACGCATTGGTGTCCAGCCATAATAACCTTCAGCCTGTCTCCAGATTACCCAAGATGGACCCCATTCGTTGCCCGGAACCCAAAACCATCCATTATTGTCATCAAAATCCCAACGGCCATAATGAAATGCTGCCCAACCCCAATCGTAATCGGAAGCCCAGGTCCAACCATAATCAGTCATTACCCATTGTCCGTCGGTTGAATAGGGTTCAAAATTATAATCTACGTCCGGATACCAAACATAACCATATTGTGAATTGTTCACCCACTGACCGTAAGGGCTTAGTTGGTCGTAAAAAACCTGAAAGCTCATGTTGTCCTGTTGTGTGGAAATTTGTTGAACATTTGAACACGAAAATGTAGACATTATGACCAACAAAACGAGTACTTTTATAGCTGATTTCATTGTATTTGATTTTAATTTGTTTTTTACTGCATTAAGAAATGAATTGTAAAAATAGAGTTCTGCAACATACAGAACTCTATTTTCAGGAATAATTCTATAAATTATTACAATGACAAAACAGAAACTTTATTTGAAGTTGAAATTAAGTCCAAGTGTTAGAAAAGTATTGTCTTGTCTAAAGTCACTTTTTGACAAATTAAAACTATATCCATATTGTAATTGTAGTTTAAGTCGCTCAAATCCACCTCTTATCGTTATAGCCGGCTCTAACAAAAAGTTAGAGGAATTTTCCGTTAAGTAATCTTGCTGATTTTTATTATTATACATCAAATTACCTTTTATATTACTATAAAATAGATTGACGATTCTTGACGAAACCGCAGCAGAGAAGTATTTAGATTTATATCCAAAATTTGGTTGAATACCTACTCTTAAAATATTAGCAGAAATATCGCCACTCGTTAAAGGATAATCAGCTTTAGTAGATGGAAGATGATTTTCAAAACCACCAACACCTAAAATACCATAGGTTTCAAAAATCCAGTTTTCAGTTATAGGATTGAAATATCCTCCACCAATGTCTATAAACTTACCAGATCCTCCATTCCCATCGTTAATATCTGCTGGTATAAATAATCCTCCATTTACTTGTAAAGCAATATTTTCTGCTATTCCGTATGCACCTTGAAACTCAACCTGATTACCATTTCCGGTTACTGTTAAGTTAGTTTCTCCCTTTTCTGAGATTAAGGGTACGTTTTGAGTATTAGGAGAATAGTATATCGGACTACAGGATGCAAATCCAAACCCAACAACAAGAAAAATAAATTTTTTTAGATTTTTCATATGATTGATTTTATTTGGTTAATTATAGAATTGGTAACAGGATTATAATGAATAATAATGTGGATCCACCGATATAGATATAAGCTCCGTTACGGTGCATACTTGATTATACTTGGTATGTAATTTTTTCTTTTTGTTATAAAAGCGGCTGAATCATTTTGTTCTTTGAGACAGCCTCTTTTATGATCAACTCTTATGTTTTTAATTTGAGAAATATTCAACGCTGCTTGATTTCAATAACAAATCAATACTATTGAAAATCGAAATTGAATTACATATAACGTATTATAAAAGGATGATTAATAAAATTATAATAAGTATTAGCGTACCACCACCAATATAAATATAACCACCACTTCTATGCATCGTTTCCTTAATGTCTTTCAATTCACTCCTAAGCTCTTTTTTCTCACTTGATGTCAATTCAGATTTATCCATGTCGCGAATTTCTTCAACACGGTTTCTGTAATTACTCATTTCTTCTTCTGATAATTTGTTTTCAGTTGCAGATGCAGTACTTGTTGATGTTTTTGCAGCAGCAAAGACGTTTGACGCACTTAACGAAAATATCGTTAGGAGTGCAATAAAAATAGTTTTTTTCATTTTGCTTGTTTTTTAAATTAGTAGTTTAATTCTTTATTGTAAAGGTAATGGCTGGGATGACCCGTTTTGTTATATAATTACAAATATAAGTTACATAATTCACATGTACATTTAGTAAGAACCGGCCTTTTTGTATAAAACAAAAAGGCCGGATTCTTTATTTGAATTTTGAAATTACTAAACGTGTACACCCATCAGTGCGCTGAAAATTCCAAATACCCGGAGAAGCCAAATGATAAGAATAATCACAACTACAATATTCAGGATGTTTTTAATTTTACGATCCATCGGTATGTAGCTGTTGACCAGCCAGAGAAGAACCCCGACAATGATAATTACTAAAAGAACGGTTAATAGTGGCATAATATTTTTTTTTAGAGTTAATATGTTTTAGAGAGATTTTCCTATTGTTCCAGCAACTTATAAAGTTCGGTCAGGTTGGGTGATAAAATTACTTCAGTTCTGCGGTTTGCTGCACGTCCTTCGGCAGTATCGTTAGGTTGAATAGGTTTGTATTCGCCTTTACCGGCTGATGTGATCCGTTTTGGGTCAAAGCCGTCTTCAATTGTCAATAAACGTACAATTGAATTTGCACGGGCGGTACTTAAATCCCAATTGTCTTTAAACTGAGTGGTTTTGATTGGAACATTATCGGTATGACCTTCAATAGTTACTGAAATATCACTGGTGCTGTTCAGAACCTGAGCTAAAGTTTTCAGTGCTGCTTTTCCCATTGGATCAACTACATCGCTACCGGATTTAAATAAAAGTTTTTCCTGAAGTGAAATATAAACATTACCGTCTTTGATATATACGGATAACTGATCGGTTTTGTATTTCAAAAGTGCATCAGATACTGTGTTTTTTAGTTTATTCATCATGTCTTTTTGTGATTGAATAATATTCTGAAGGCTAACCAATCGTTTGGCCTGATCATCAATCGTCATTTTTGAAGATGCGGAAAGTTGATTCAGATCGTTGTGCACCGAAGTGTTTTGATTTTCAAGGTTTGATTTTTCCGTACGGAGTGTTTTTACCAATCCGGTACATTCATTCAGCTGTTTGTGTGTGTCGGCGCTGTCCATTTGGAGTTGATTGACCCAGGCACGCGAAGCTACAAGTTTCTTGCTTGGACCGCATGATGTAAACACCAGACTCAGAACAAGCAAGGAGAAAGGAATAAAAAGAATAGTCTTTTTCATTTTAATTTGTTTTTAAAGGATGAATAATTTTTACAAAGTTGCGAAACATTTAATCCCTTTCTGTTACACAACTTTGCAAATTAGTTATATAATTCACACATTTAGATTTATAGTCATTATATAAAATTCAAAAAAAAAGAGTGAAAGATGTAAACTTTATCGTTTTAAATGTAAGATTTCAGAGCTAATGTAGTTGCATCTTTGCATGGTGTAATGATATACACAACTGCACCGCCAGATGCGGTATTAAATTAAATAATTAGATTATGAAAAAGAAAAATTCAGGAATAATGTTTTTGACATTTCTTGCATTGGCATTTGCTGCAAGTAGCTGCAAGCCCACTGAGCCTGTCATTCCACCAGCACAAACTTCTTATAACTTAGGAGTTAAAGATGTTCTTGGAGTCACTGGTACTGTCACTTTCATCGAAACAAGCAGCAGTTCAGCTACTATTGAAATAGTATTGACTGGAGCTCCAGCCGGAGTACATCCTGCAGAACTTTGCATGAATACAGCCGTCGAAGGCGGTACTGTTGTGGCTGTGTTAAATCCGGTTGATGCTACCGGTAAAAGTTCAACACTCGTATCCAACTTATCGTATACTCAACTGATTGCATACGATGGCTTTGTTCAGGTGCATAAAAGCACTTTGGAACCAACTATAATTCTTGCCAATGGTGATATAGGTGGAAATGTAATTACGACTACCAATAAAAGCTATACCATGTTACAGGTAGGTACGTTTGGAGTTTCAGGCACAGCTTTGTTCGAAAAAAGAACCAATGGAAATGCGCTCGTAACAATTTCACTTACCGGAACCATTGCAGGCAACTCTTATCCTGCAACCATTAATGTTGGTTCTATTTCTACCGTAGGTGGAGGTGATGTAAAAAAGACACTGAATCCTGTAAACGGAACCACGGGTAAAAGCTATACCAACATCAGAAGTCTGAATAATGGAACGGCTATCATGTATAGCGATTGGTTGGTTTACACCGGATATATTAATGTCTATCAGAATTCAATACTTTTAGCCAATGTAATTTGTAATGGAAATATAGGATCAAATTAATCTTTTTCATTTTCTGATTTTTAATAACCGACCTTTTCGCAAAAAATGCGAAAAGGTCGGTTTATTTTATTTATCAACTGTTGATAAATAATTTTTTAATATTTAGCTTTAACGTGTTGTCGTTTAAAACAAATTTTGTACTTTTGTAACAATCTATTTTAAAATATACAAGGGACAAGCGGTTTCCAGTCGCTTGAAATATACAAGGGACAAGCGGTTTCCAAACCGCTTGAAATCTCCATCAAGCGGTTAGGAAACCGCTTGTCCCCAAGTAAATATACTTGATTTAAAATTGAAATTATGGAAAAGAAAGAATTTCATCGTGCCAATTTACCTCATTTTCAACAACCCGGACAAGAATATTTTGTAACATGGAATTTGAAAGATGCAGTTCCAGCTAAAGCGATAGCAGACTATACGCAGAAACTTGTTCAGTTTCGCAATAACATTGATATCGCAATAAGAGACAAAAAGCCAAAAGACTATGTTGACTCAATACGTTTTGAGTACAACATTCTCCGCAAAAAGATGATGAAAGCCTACGAAGACTATTTGCACCTCAACAATAAAACAATAGTCAATCTTTCGAAGCCCGAAAACACAGCAATTGTTCATAATGCTTTATGCTTTTGGGAAGGGAAACGACTTAAGAACTATGTTATTTGTGTAATGCCAAACCATGTTCATTGGGTATTTCGGCTACTCGAAAAGGATGAAAATAATGATCCGGTGTGGTTGGAGAATATATTGAAATCAGTCAAACAATATACATCCACACAAATCAATATTATTGAAAATCAAAAGGGATCGTTATGGCACAAAGAAAGCTGGGACACAACTATAAGAGACAGTAAGCATTTACATGCAGCCATAGAATATACTAAAAATAATCCGGTAGCCGCAGGCTTAGTTAATGACTGGTGCGAATGGAAAGGTACTTTATTATTTGAATAAATAATACTAGAGACAAACGGTTTCCTAACCGCTTGAAATCTCTATCAAGCGGTTAGGAAACCGCTTGTCCCCTACAAACTTATTTTCCTAAAACCTTTATTTCACCCTTCCCTTCGCT
>JBBRTR010000009.1:0-40098 GCA_038244215.1 Bacteroidales bacterium | reverse complement strand
TATTCCAATTGCCAATGTAAATAATCCTACCGCCTGAAAATAAATAGTGGTGACACGTTTGGGCATTTTTTTCTTCAGTAGTAAACCGATAGTTCCACCGACTATCACAGCTGCAGCATTGACAAAAGTTCCGATCATATATTAATCCGTGTAAATCGTTTTAATTCGTCTAATTAGTATTTAAAAACACAAAGATAACACTTTTATTAAAATCAAAACACAAATTAAAATTTTAGGCTCATTTTGACTTTTCATGGAAATAATAGTGCTTTTAAGAAAAGCCTCATTTAGCAAATATTAGATACCTCCTGCTATAATACAGGTTGAATTTAAATCAATAAATCCCATGCTCAACACATGGGATTTATTTTTAAAAACGAGAATGTATGTAATGTGAAATAAGTAAAGTTTTCATTATTTTACTTAGTACACTTTATAAAAGCAATTTGGGATTTCACCTATCGTTATAAATCCATTCTCAAAGTTACACCCATCTGCATAGGTTTTCCAAGTTGGAAAAATTTATTTCCACCAGAATTAAAGTAAAACGCTTTGTACTGAGTATCTAATAAGTTCTTAGCCCAAAGCTCCAGACCAAAAGCTCCTTTCGTTACAGCAAACTTGGCATTCACCATGCTGTAAAAATCTTGCGATAAATCGTTTGCTTCGTCCCAGTAAATTTTACCTATTCCATTGTATTGAACGGCAGCCATAAAGTGATCCAAGAAACTATTTTTGAACGAATGTTCGTAAACCACGCCCACGCTCAGCGTATTTTGAGGAGCATAAGGCACATATTTCCCTTTGTAATCAACGGGCTTGGCAACTACATTTCCCATCTGATCATAAGATTTTAAAGTGTCTGCATAATTTGTAAAGGTGGCATTTGCATATCCATAATTTACACTTGCACTAAAACCACTTCCTAAATTTGCATCCGCCGAAAGTTCAAAACCTTTGCTATGCACTCCGCCTGCATTGGAAATCATTCGACCATTGCCACTGGGTACAAACTGAGTCAATTGCATATCACTCACCGTTATATAATAAACTGAAGCAGCTGTTTTCAAATGATTATTGAACGTAATGCACTGTCCACCAACTTCATAATTCCAGCTATATTCCGGATTATACGTAATGGCTTTACCCACATTAGGTGTTGGTAAAGTAGATTTTCCACCTTGACTTCTGGTTGCACTATTCAAACTGTTTTCAATTAAATCGGCAAGCATTTGTACATTATAACCACCCGCTTTATAACCTCTCGAAACATTAGCATAAACGAATTGACGATTACTCCATTCATATTTCAATGCAATTTTCGGCAACAACTCTGAAAAATGAACAGACTGACTTCCCTTTAATGTATCGGACCCAAATACTAACGGAATAACCGTTGGACCAGGCTTCATTGAAGCATGCAAAACAGTGTAAGTATCATAATCTAAATCTGCTTTTTCGTAGTCCACACGCAATCCGGCAGTTAGCGACAGTCCGTCAATTCCCAAATGGTTGATGGTGGATTGATGGAAAAGTGCGCCGCCCATGTTAGTTGAATTAAACAGACCGGGAACAATCATTTCATTATCAGTAATTGTTATTTTTGGCATTCTCGGGTTATGTTGTGCTGCAGCATCGAAACCATTTTGAATAGTTTTGAGGAATTCAGATTTAAAAGTAACAGGAGCATCCATATTGTTCTTCTGCAAAAAACCAGTAGCACCAAAACTCCACTGATAATTACTTGTACTATTCGATTTTATAGTAATCTCCTCATTAATGGCATTTTGAAGTTGATTCTGCGTCAAAGTGAATACCGGAAGCGGTGAAAAATCCTGATCTATATTCATTATATCTTTGTAATACTGATGTGAAGTCACAGAACTCAATATCCACTTATCCGCTTTATACTGCAAAAACAAACTATTTGTCAGCATGGATCGGGTATAACTACTTGGATCGTTGAAGTTAGGTTGTTTTGTTGTTTTTGTTGAATCAACATACGCTCCGTAAGGAAATGCACCTTGTGTAACGTAATCAAAATTAATAATATACTGTGCTTTCAATTGCGGACTGATATTCCAATCCAGTTTTGCACGCCCACCTGCCGAAGTACTTGCGTCCGCCTTTTTATTCGTGTACAGATTGGTAAAATATCCATCGGTATGATTGTAATAACCGCTTACTGATACGCCCAGATTATTGCTTAACTTGGTATAATAAGAAGCTTTTGCATTCATATAACCATAATTACCTCCCGAAATGGCCAGTTTGATTCCTTGATATGACAAAGGAGACAGCGTGTAAATATTGATAATTCCACCTTCTGCATTTCGTCCGTAGAGTGTTCCCTGAGCACCACGTAACACTTCAATTTGTCTGATATCGTAAAAATCAAAATCAAAAGTCGACTTGTCAAAGTATGGAACATTGTCGACATACAAACCAATGGATTGACCGCTGTTACGCGTTCCCAAGCCTCGGATATAGGACGTTGTGGAAAGAGCAGATCCATAATCTGGAATGAAAAAGTTAGGAACAATACCACTCATATCACGGATGTTTGTAATCTGTGCGGTATTAATTTGTTTTGATGATAATACAGTAGATGAAACGGGAGTTTGTCGAGGTGAAGTCTCTTTCAAGGAACTGACTACCACTTCATCCAGATTGACAACTCGAGTCGAATCCTGTTTGTTTTGAGCAATTGCAATGGAATAGATGCAGATAAATGCAGCTAATAGGTATTTTCTTTTCATTGTTTCTTATATTTTTGATAATTTTAGATGGATAAATCCTGTGTCTATATATTCAAACACAAGTTTACTAAGTTACTTCCGAATAAATTTAATGTTTCTAAAACTATAAACATCTGAATTCTCCGAAGTCATAAAATACAGAATTAGTTACGTTCTAAAAAAGTACGTATTGAATTTATTCGCGAAGATTTTGTTTGATTAATTATGCAAAAATAGAAGGAGGTGGGCGTGAAAATCGGATATTGATTAAACCATTCGAAGTGTCAAGATTACGTTGCAACAATATCTTTTCAATCTTCTTATAAAAAGTCTGAACTGGATGAGTCTCAATCAGTACAAGCTCAGTTAAAGTTTGGAAATCGCTGATAGATACAGCGTAAGTAGAAGATTGAATCTGTTCAGTATGGATTATTTGAGCTTCAATCGGTATCTGTTTGCTTATCGAATCTGCAGCCTTAAAACCCGGGGCAAAAAGGCACAAAAGAAAACCTATCACCATAAGAGCGTCAGGGATAAAACTTACAAATAAACAGTTGCTAAATATCAACATTGAAAATAATTTCTAATAATGACTTCTTAATTAACAGCAAAGTTTCGCTTTCACACAATGTTACGACTAGATTAATTACGATTGAATAGCTTCACTTACTGAGCTAAAAGGTAAATTAAGAAGTAAAACTGATTGAAAGAATCAGATTTTGACGAATCGGGTGCAAATATAAGCGATTTTTATCGTCTAAAAGGACTCAATGCCAAAATTTATTTAAATTCTCGACTTTTATTGCAATATTTCCGCCTTATCCGTGTCATCCAACTCTATTTTTGAAATACGACATTATTTCGTCTCATTTATCGAACTGCAATTACGGTAAAAATGTACTTTTATAGTTTTTTAGTGCAATAAAAGTATTATAATACTTTTATTGTCCGGGGATTTATTATCTTTGTCGCATTATTAATTCACAAAAACAAATTAAGTTATGAGCACAAACACCGAAACCATATTGAATGCCACACTTTTAGCACCGGCAGTAAAACATGCGACCATCTTTGCACAGTTCCATGCATTAGCTAAAGGAGATAGTTTTATCCTTCAAAACGATCATGACCCAGTACCTTTGCACTTTCAATTCAATTCAGAATTTGGAGATACTTTTGGCTGGGAGTATCTTGAAAATGGACCTGAATGGTTTAAAATCAGAATTACAAAAGGTGGAAGCTCCATTCAGGATGAAACACTGGGAGAAATTGCTGTAAAAAATATAAGTAAAGCGCTTGTTTTCAAAAAACTTGGATTAGACTTTTGCTGTGGTGGCAAAAAAACAATTAAACAAGCTTGTGCAGAGAAAGGTCTTGACCCTGCCCTTGTGGAAGAGGAATTGCAACAAGCTGATAATTCGTCGGTAGCGAATGCATTACCTTACAATGATTGGAATCTCGATTTTCTGGCTGATTTTATCGTAAATACACACCATAGTTTTGTTCGGAAAAGATTACCTGATTTGATATTTTATGCAGAAAAAGTATCCAGAAAACATGGACCTCAACATCTTGAGTTAAACCCTATCTACCAATTAGTATTGAAAATTGGCGATGAATTATCTTCTCACATGGTGAAAGAAGAAAATGTGCTGTTTCCATACATTAAAAATTTAGCTGCAATCAGTGCAAATCCGGAGCGCAAATTAGATTTACTGGCAGGATCAGTTCTTCAGCCTATTAACATGATGATTGCTGAACACGAACAAGTTGGAGCATGGTACGAAGAAATTCAGAAACTAAGCTCAGGTTATACTCTTCCGGAAGATGCTTGTGGAAGTTACAATCTATATTACAGATTGCTCGAAGAATTTGAAGATGACTTACATCTGCATATTCACTTAGAAAACAATATTTTGTTTCCGAAAGCATTAGCCTTAGAAGCCGAATTAAAAAAGAGAAACTAAAAAAAATGCTTACCCGCAGAATGGCCTAATGACTGCTGAACTGCTCGCAATCGACCGACCTTGTCCGGTGAACCGAAAAACAAGTGAAGCAAGCGGTTAAAAATCGTCCTGTTTGAGTTCCGTCGTATTTCGACGGGGCGAGTTTGGACGGTTTAAGCTTGCTGAACGTAAGTTTTTCGAGTGAAGCGGGCACAGTCTTGAACTTTTTTGCTTCTGTTTTTTGGTTCAAGCCAAAAAATGAAGTGGGGTTTAGGGGCAAAGCCCCTATTGGTTTAGTTTAGTTCATTTCACTTTGTGGATAATCATATTAAAAACAGTAATAATATATGCTAAGTTTAAGTTGTAAAGCATCCATCAAAGCAGTCGTATATTTGGGTTCTAAATCGGACTCCGAAGAGAAAGTGAGTGTTCAGGAAATTTCAAAATTTATAAATGAAAATGAACATACTGTGGGTAAAATACTCCAAAAATTGGTAAAGCTGGATGTGATAAAAAGCCTAAAAGGTCCTAAAGGAGGGTTTTTTATTTCAACTGAGCAAAAGCAACAACCCATCATCAAAATTATTGAAGCCATTGATGGGAAAGAAGTTTTTAATCATTGTGGTTTAGGATTGAGCAAGTGCTCCGAAACACATCCTTGTCCTATCCACAATGATTTTAAAAAAGTAAGAGAATCGTTTAAACAAATGTGCGAACAAAACGAAATCAAAGTATTGTACGAGAACGTCAACAATGGTTTAGCTTATTTAATTGGATAAAAGTTCGTAATTAAAAGACTCATCTAAATCCGTACCAATTTCCTCCTGGCACTCAGGAAAGAGTTGGTGCGGATTTTAATATTAAAAGATCACTAAAGCATTTTAGAAGTTTCGAAGTTTTATGTGTATGTTTGCAATAAATAACAGTATAAAGAATCAATCAACGACGAAACAATTCAATTCCAAAAAGAATAAGCACAAATCCTATGAATGAAAAAACTCAAAATAATAAGCAACGAATTGTATTACTTTCTGACTTATGGGGCAAAGAAAAATCAGAATGGATTGGTTACTACAGCACAATTTTAGAAGAGTATTTTGATATTCAGTATTATGATTGCTGTGAGTTAGGAGATATTGATAAAAGTAATTATTCAATGAGAAAATTGTACAATCAATTTGTAAATGGAGGTATTGCAAGAGCTGTTGAAAGCCTTCTGCAAAAAGAAAAAGGATTCATAACCGTTTTGGGATTTAGCATTGGTGGGCTAATTGCATGGAAAGCCGCCCTTTCCGGTCTGAAAGTTCAAAACTTATTCGCACTATCTTCAACACGATTGAGATCCGAAACTCAAAAACCATCAGGAAAAGTCGAGTTGTTTTATGGAGAAGACGATGCGTATAGACCGAATATCCAATGGTTTCAAAACATGGATCTAAAAGAAAATTTGTACAAAAAAGAAGAGCACGAAATGTATCGGAAAAAGGAAATAGCCGAAAATATTTGCAGAAAAATTATCAAACAACAAAATTTGAATGGCTAACAAAGTTCAACTAATAAAATCTACATTTTATAAAACGGAATAATTGACTATTTTTGTGGCTTACTTATGAAATATATCTTTTACATAGCCGTTTTTAATGCTTTCTTCTTTGCCCTTTTGCTTTTTCAGAAGAAAGCGAGGATGAATCATGATAATATTTTGATTATTTGGTTGCTGTTTTTGGGACTTTTCATTGGCGGGTATTCATTGTATTCTCATGAATTATTCACGCAGTTTAATTTGCTCTCTGCTAACCTCATTTCACTATTTTGGTTGCAGGGGATTTTTATTTATTTGTACGCATCCCGCTTAATTGTTGCCAAACAAGATAATTTTAATACTAAAAAGCTTCTTCATCTGCTTCCTTTTGCAGCCTTTAATCTTTACTTGCTCGTAGCAGCGTTTTTTCCTAATTATGTCAATGAAATAAGGATTGAAAATGTGCATTTAAACGGACACCCTCCCTTACTATTTGTGCTGTTTCTACTTGCAACACTGCTTTCCGGACCCTTTTATTTTGTACTCACGTTAAGGCTTTTCAAAAGACACGATATCAATATCTTTAATAATTTTTCGTCCATCGAAACTATTGATCTTCACTGGTTGCGCAAACTGGTCATTGTTTTTGGAATTATTTGGACTGCATTAATTATCATCACGGTCATTCATCATGTGTTTAACCTGTTTTCAATGGTTTTTTGTACTGATGGTCTGTTCCTGGCTTTGTCGGTGTTTGTGATTTTGATTGGTTATTTTGGATTAAAACAAAAGCTTATTTTTGGAAATGAATTAAAACAGGAACCTGTTCTTGTGGAAGAAAAATTGAAATATTCCGGTTCTACCCTGAAAGAAGATGAGATCACGAAATACACCGAACAATTAGCTGACTATTTGCGATTAGAAAAACCCTATTTAGATCCAGAATTAACGCTTACGC
Source organism: Bacteroidales bacterium (assembly GCA_038244215.1). Classification (GTDB taxonomy): domain Bacteria; phylum Bacteroidota; class Bacteroidia; order Bacteroidales; family Paludibacteraceae; genus Paludibacter. Next base: position 32,934 of record JBBRTR010000009.1, on the reverse strand, counting down.
AACTGGCTTCACAACTAAATATCTCGACTCATCATTTATCACAAATTATAAACGAACAGTTTCAATTGAATTTTTTTGAATACATCAATCAGTTTCGTGTTGAGGAAGTGAAATCACGCATGAACGACCCCAAATATGATAGTTATTCCCTGTTGGGAATTGCTTTTGATGCGGGCTTCAACTCCAAATCAGCATTCAACAGGGTTTTCAAAAAAATCACCCATCAAACTCCTTCTCAATTCAAATCAGCATTAGTCGATAAATAGCGCCATTCCCAATCCTTTCAAGTCCCATCTTATAATATAATCCTACATCTTACTTTAAAACAGGTCTCACTTTATAAAGTGAAGCGATTTGCCTTTGCCAATACCCTACTTTTGCTCCAGATATTTATTATAAACAAATTAATACGGGAGGAAAAAACAATGAAAACGAATTATTCAGAATTTCTGGAAAAAACAGTAGCAAACATTGGAAACTACGGAAAAGCAAATCCTGAATTTATGGGAGCATTTTCCAAATTACATCAAATTGGCGTAAAACCAGGAGCCTTATCCACAAAAAACAAAGACCTTATTGCACTTGGAATTTCAATTAATGCCAAGTGTGAGGGCTGTATTGCTATGCACACCAACGATGCATTGGATAATGGTGCCACAAAAAATGAAATTATTGAAACCATTGGCACAGCCATTTATATGGGAGGTGGCCCGGCCGTTGTTTATGGAGCAAAAGCATTCGAAATTTTCAAAGAATTTCAAGAAGTAAAACAAAATGAACTTATTACTAACAATTAAAAATCAAACATCATGAACTTAAAACAGAATTTACAACAGACTGACCTTATGAAAGCTGGAAAACAAACCGTGAATCAAGTAAAAGTAGTTACCCTGGCCCTTTTTGCACTATTTTTAATGAGCTCGCAAAATGCGTTTGCACATTGCGATTCGTACGATGGTCCTGTTATTAAAGAAGCCCAGCTGGCACTTGCCACCAACAACGTAAATCTAGTACTAAAATGGGTAAATACGGCTGATGAGCCGCAGATTACAGCTTTATTCAAAAAAACCTATGAGCTAAAAAATGGTGACAAAGAGACTTATACACTTGTAGAACAACATTTTTTGGAAACCCTCGTCAGATTGCATCGGGCCACCGAGGGAGTAGCTTATACCGGATTAAAACCTGCTGGAAGTGCCACTCCAATTGTAAAAATGGCCGACAAGTCAATTGAAACGAAAAGCGTTGATAAACTGGTATCGGAACTTACAGCACACATTGAAAAAGTAGTGCGCGAAAAATACGAAAAAGTGGAGAAACTAAGTCTCGTCAAAAATGAATCGTTGGAAAAAGGAAGAGCTTACGTGCAGGCATACATCGATTATACGCACACCTTGGAAGGAATTCATGAAATTATTGAACACGGCCCGGGAGCTCATCAGCATTGATATAGACCAATTTTAAAAAACGAATAGTAAGCTCTAACATTAGTCACAAGCACTGTAAGGCATAAATTATCTGAAATAGCGTCCGAACCTTCGGAATGTTGCCCTGAGGGGTCAAAACAACATTCCGAAGGTTCGGAAAGCTTCACTGAGGGGTCAAAACAACTTTCCGAAAGTTCGGAAAGCTCCGCTGAGGGGTCAAAAGCACTTTCCGAAAGTTCGGAATCTATTTCCGAGGGGTCAAAAGTACTTTCCGAAGGTTCGGACGGTATTTTTGAGAAAAAAGAGCTTTTTTCGTGGCTGGAAGTTTATCCATTTGTAGAAAAACAGGAAAATAAAAGACATACCACCAACTACAAGAATAGTTGTGGCGATGATATGCTTCATTTACATCACTTTGATATTAAATCTTTTGCTCGCTTTACTACATTTTCCACAGTGAAGCCATAATCTTCCATCACTTCTTTTCCCGGAGCAGATTCTCCAAACTTGGTAATGCCCATTACATCGCCTTCGTCGGTTACATATTTAAGCCAACCCAATGGCGATCCGGCTTCTACTGCCAATCGTTTTCGCAATGACTTGGGGAATATCTTTTCTTTATAAGACTTATCCTGCTTTTCAAATAATTCCCACGACGGCATACTTACCACACGTGCAGCAATGTTCTGTTCCTGTAATTTTTGTTGAGCTGCAAGCAGCAACTGTACTTCTGATCCTGTACCAATTAAAATAATGTCCGGCGTTGTTTTTGGCTCCGAAAGAATATAAGCGCCCTTTTCCAATTCAATGGCCTTTGTATACTTTTCCTGATCGATAACCGGAATTTTTTGACGGGTTAATATTAATGCAACCGGGCCGCTGGAATGTTCAATGGCTACCCGCCAGGCTTGTACCGTTTCATTGGCATCAGCCGGACGAATTACTGTAAGATTGGGAACAGAACGTAAACCGATGAGTTGTTAAATGGGCTGGTGGGTAGTACCGTCTTCACCTAATGCAATACTATCATGTGTAAAAACATAAATGGGTCGTATTTTCATCATCGCTGCCAGCCGAATGGGTGGACGCATATAATCAGAAAACACCAAAAATGTAGCCCCATAAGGAATAATATAGTTACTGAGTGCTAATCCATTTAATATAGCACCCATGGTGTGTTCCCTGATACCAAAGTGAAAATTACGCCCTTCAAAATTTTCTGCTGAAAATGATTTATATTCTTTCAGGTTGGTATCGGTAGAAGGGGCAAGATCTGCCGAACCGCCGATTAAATTCGGCAAGTAATCAGCTATTGCATTTAATACTTTTCCAGAGGCTTTGCGTGTTTCTACGTCTTCACCGCCTTTAAAAATCGGCAACTTTTCTTTCCATCCTCCCGGTAATTTGCCGCTACTTAATAACTCATATTCATTGGCAAGTTCGGCATATTTTTCTTTGTAACTTTTATAAAGTACGTTCCAATCTTTCTCTTTATCTATTCCTTTTTTACCTGCTTCACGATAATAATTTAATACTTCGTCAGACACAACAAAGCATTTATCAGGGTCAAATCCAAAATTCTCCTTCACAAGTTTTACTTCTTCTTCACCTAAAGCAGAGCCATGTGCAGCTGCCGTATCTTGTTTATTGGGACTGCCGTAACCAATATGTGTACGCACTTTTATCAGAGAAGGACGGCCAGTTTCCTTTTGTGCATTTTTTATGGCTGCAGATAAAGCATGTAGATCATTACCATCTGCTAACACCTGAACATGCCAGCCATATGCTTCAAAACGTTGTGCCACGTCTTCATCAAATGCGAGATCAGTATCTCCTTCAATACTTATGTGGTTATCATCATACAAATAAATCATATTGCCCAGCTTAAGATGTCCGGCTATAGAAGCAGCTTCGGAACTTATTCCTTCCATCATATCGCCATCGCTGCATATAGTGTAAATCTTATAATTGAAAACATCAAAACCAGGTTTATTGTACCGCGCTGCCATATATTTTTGTGCAATGGCAAATCCTACACCGTTCGCAAATCCCTGTCCTAATGGTCCGGTTGTAACTTCAATACCGGGCAATAATCCGTATTCGGGATGCCCGGCTGTTTTACTGTGCAATTGCCTGAATTCTTTGATATCGTCCAGTGTAAGAGGATAACCCGTTAAGTACAAAAAACTATATTGCAACATGCAGGCATGACCGCAGGATAAAATAAAACGATCTCTGTTTGCCCATTCTGGATTTTGGGGATTATAGTTCATGAATTCTGTCCATAAAACATGGCCAACAGGTGCAAGTCCCATTGGAGTTCCGGGATGACCCGAATTTGCTTTGTGTACCGCATCTGCAGCGAGTATCCGAACAGTATTGATACCCTGTTGTTCAAGTGTTTCCGTTTTCATGATCTGTTATATAATTTGTTTGGTAAAAATCGATAAGGTTGTACGAGTTTTTTAATTTCATATCCATTCAAAAATTCCTTTTTCTTATAGCTACTCCGATTACTTATTTCTCTATCCATTTGTAGAAAAACCGGGAAATAAAAGCATACCGCCATCAACAAAAATAGTAGTACCGGTAAGGTAATCCGAATCATCACTTGCCAACCAAACTGCAACTTTCCCTATATCTTCAGGAAGTCCGATACGGCCATACGGAATAAGTGTAAGTAATTTTTCCAGAGCTTCCGGCGTACTCCATGCGTCTTTATTAATAGGAGTTTGAATAGCACCGGGACCAATTGCATTCACTCTTATTTTTTTTGGTGCCAGTTCCTGAGCCATGCTTTTCATCATCATTTCTATTCCACCTTTACTTGTTGCATAATTTACATGACCTGCCCAGGGAATAATCTGGTGTACACTGCCCATACAAATAATTTTGCCTAAAGCACAACTTCTTTCAGGAACTATTTCTCGCTTCAAAAATTCTTTTACAGCCTCGCGGGCACATAAAAACTGACCTGTAAGATTTACATTTAGTACCAATTGCCAATCGGCAAGGCTCATACTTTCCAAAGGTGAATCTTTTTGCAATCCGGCATTATTTACCAAAATATCTATTGTACCATATTTGACAATCATTTGCTGAAACATTGATTGTACCTCACTTTCATTACTTACATCGGCTTGAATAGCTATTGCATTTCCACCATTATATGTAATTTGTTTCACAACAGCATCTGCAGCTTCGGGATGCGTTACATAATTCACCACAACATTAGCTCCATCATCAGCTAACGCGATGGCTACGGCCTGGCCTATTCCACTATTGGCACCCGTTACCAATGCACTTTGACCTTTTAATTTGGGATTTGATTTCATTGTAAAGGTTTTAAAAAGATTAATATATAGGTTTTCTTTAGCATTTATAACTCACTAGGCTTCTTTCCTTTTCGCCAGTGTTCTTCAATTTCTTCAAGTGTCTTCCCCATGGTTTCAGGAACCAGGAAAAATGCAAAAAACCATGAGCCAATAGAAATTGCGCCAAACAGCCAAAAAGTACCAGCCTTTCCTAAAATGTTTGTAAGCGATAAAAATGTAAGTGCCACCACAAGGTTAGCAGCCCAATTTGCCATTGTACCAAGGCTCATCGCTTTCCCGCGGATACGAACAGGATAAATTTCTGAAAGTATCAGCCAAAAGACGGGTCCCAATCCTACTGCAAACGAACCAACATATACCATCAGACTAATGACTGCGATCCACCCGAGGCTACCCGAAAACTGAGGAAGCTTAAACGCCAATCCTAAAACTAAAAGACTAATGGTCATTCCCGCGAGACTTATCAGCAATAACGGCCTACGACCGACCCTGTCCAATAACTGCATCGCAATTAAGGTGAAAATGACATTGATAACTCCAACCCCAACACTAGCCAAAATAGCTACCGATGCGGAAGATAATCCGGCGAACTTAAATATCGTAGGAGCATAATAAATTACCGTATTAATGCCGGTAATTTGTTGAGCAATAGCTAAACCGATTCCAACAATCATTGCAGAGCGCAAGAGCGGGCTTAATAATTCCGCCCAATTGCCTTTTTGTTGTGAAATACTCTTCTGAATGTCTTTTAATTCACTATTTACTTCCGTGGGACGACGGATTTTTTTTAAAACACTCAGTGCTTCTTTTTCTTTGCCTACCGAACTCAACCACCGCGGACTATCAGGGATAAACAGCAAACCTATTCCAAATGCAACTGCAGGTACCGCCGCGATAGCAAACATCCAGCGCCATGAGGCGGAACCTGCAAACGCGTAATCGACTAAGTAAGAAAAAACAATGCCGGATGTTAATGCTACCTGATTAACGGAAACAAGCTTACCCCTAATTTTTACGGGAGCAATCTCGGAAATATAAAGCGGAGCAACAAACGAAGCAATACCAATGGCTGCACCCGCCACTATTCGAGCTGTAATCAACACAGCTACTCCGGTTGAAACAGCAGCGCCAATGGCTCCCAAACAGAAAATAATCGACGTTACAATTAACAATTTCCTTCGTCCGAGTTTGTCTGCCAACAACCCTCCTACTGCCGCGCCTATCAGTGAACCCAGTAAAACAGCACTCACCACGATTTCCTCCATGCCTGATGTAAGAGAAAAGTCTTTTGTAATAAACAAAATAGCGCCGGAAATAACACCAATATCATAACCGAAAAGCATACCCCCCAAAGCCGAAATGGCTGTAGCCTGATAAACAAAGTGTTGTGCTTTATTTTCATCTATGTTTTTCATCCCTGTTTTATTTAGAAGAACTAACTTGAATTTCGAAATCTGTTCCCTCCCAACGGTTGACCTCTGGCCAATAGAACGTGAATTTGATTTGACTTCCATCTGAAAGTGATTCGGTTGGAAGATCGGAAAAGTATATTCCAAGTATCTGTCGGCTATTTTCTATATCCTGAACTGTTTTCCAATCATCATCACTCCAATGAATAATTGAATTTGCCATCGTTTCAATCCGCAGTATTTTGCCACAAAACATAGTGCGTATTTTATGATTAAACCGCCAAAGCATTAGTGGCGAAACGGTTTTATCGGTTATATATCGTTTTACCGTTTGTGGCGGTAAATCAAAAACTTTTCCGTCGAGTAGAGAACGTTGTAGTTTAAGATATTCAGCGTGTGCCCAAACCAGCGGCATTGCCGAACCTGAAGGACGACCAAACTGAAGTTCGTATTTAGGAATATCAGGTTTATCCCAAACTTGCTCTGATATTAAGCCGCTTTCGTTGGCAAAAGATTTCATTGTTACTTGCAATGATTTTGCTTTATCTTTTTCACCTGCCAGCAGCTCAAAATGAGCTCTCTCCCCGGTTAACAGAGGCCAGATGCGGCCAATTCCTGTTCCGTCAAATGGAGATCCACCTTCATGCTCTCCATAACCATCGTCGTTGTAACGATGCCACGAAGGTCCGGTAGGTGTTTCAACTTTGAGCATTCTATCAATAATTTTAATGGTATTCTGCATATGTGGATCAATTGCAGTCCGTACACCAAAACGGGCAAGGGCAAGTGCATCCGGGCTAACCAAATGACTGGCCGTACGAGTATCTTCTAAGGCTTTTACATTCTTTACATGTACAGTTGTTTGAAAATTAACCGCACCATCATTATCATTGACCGGAGCAATTCGGACATAATATCCATTGACCTTATATTCACCACTCCAGTTTGTGTCCGTTACGTACATCCATCGCTCAATTGAGTCGTTCCAAACATCTGCGATTTCACGAAAATAAGTTCCCGTGGCAGTTTCCTGGACAAAATCAGCCATATCAGCAGCTACGAGTAAAGCAGCGATTTCAGCACCTACAGTAAAAGGCGAATAACCTGGATCTTCTTCCCAGCGATCCTGTGGACTAACCGGGCCGTTGCTTGCCAGATAAGCAGCTGCCTGCCTCACCATTGGCCAGAACAAAGCCAAATCAGTATCCTTAAGCGCTTTCTCACGATAGGCCAGATCAACCAACAGAATAGGCAAGGCGGTTTCGTCCATTTGAATTCCATCCCAATAGGGCGTTCCGTCCAGCCACATATTTTGCGGCCAGTGCCCATCAGGCCTTTGGGTAGTTTGTAAATAAGATAATACCTTTCTTACATCTTCGTGAGCCCCTACGGCAAGTAAACCACCGGCGGTTTCTACCATATCGCGCGACCAAACAAGATGATAACCGCCCTGATTGCTATCTCCATTACTTGCGCCCCATGGCGTTGACAAACTCGCAATAAAAGCGCCGGGAGATCCTTTTGATTCGTGCGTACGGATAACTGCCAAGCTTTGAGCACAGATCGAATCAAAACTCAAATTATTTTTTACTAATGAATGGTTTACCTTCATCCATTGCTGCCAGCCGGTTATATAATCATGCTTTGCTTTTTCAAAACCATCTTTCAGACTGGCAATTGCATTCTTTGCCGCCATCCCCGGGTTATTTCCAAAACCAAGCGCTGTTACAAACTCTCCTTTTGATTCTGTCAGTTCAATCCCTGCAGTCAGAGCAACATTTCCGTTTTCAGCTCTGATGTATTCCCAGGTCATTTTTTTATGTGCAATCAGATCATGCCAACCATCAGAAGAACCAACGAAACCTGCAGATCTTTTTAACCATTTAGCAGAGCATGCTAAGGCTAATACATTGTCCTTATATTGAGCAAACAAAATTTGGATTCCTTCTTGTTCACCAATCCATGCCGTATTGCCACCACCCTGATTTCCCAAATGGGGCGAAAGCAGAATATATAATTGATAATCGGATAGCTTACCCTTCTTTGCCGTAAATTTTACTTTTTGAAGGACAGTATCCCTGTATGGATCGGTTACGATTTCCTTTTCAATCATATAACTGCCATCACGACTGGTATTAGTTAACTTGAATGCAGGTACTCCTTTGTCAAGCCATTCTACTTTAGAGTCTGCATCACGTTTCTCTTCCGAAAAAAAATTCTTACCATCCGTCACAATAAAACCCATATCTCGTATGCATGCTTTATCTACATCCGGATAATAAATCTCGTTGAAAATTCCGTGACTTAGCGTGAACCAAACATGACTAATATTGCTAATTGCGGTACCAACACCGGTCTTCGCACTCGAGGTCCACCGTGCTGGACTTCCTGGCACACCGGGTGCATAAGAGGTTTGATTGGAGTTTACAACAGCTTCATTCTTTTCTTTATTAATTTCTAATATTTTCATAGCTACGGTACAATTTAGTTGTTTAATTTCGAAAGAGCTGTTCCTTTATACAACTTATTTTATGTTAGACAATACTTCCTTTAATACTGCAGCCTGATTTAGTTCATGATCTTTTGCCGCGTACAATAAGCATAGAGTTTCATCTTCGGCTCTTTTCCGCAATTTATTCAATTCGGCTTCTTTTCCTTTCAACTCTTCGTGGTATTGGCGGACAAATTCATCAACACGTTCCGCCTTGTGATCGAACCATTTTCGCAGCTCAGTTGAGGGGGCAAGTTCTTTGTCCCACTCGTCGAGCTTGGCCGCATCTTTAGAAATACCACGTGGCCAGAGTCTATCCACCAAAACGCGGTATCCATCAGCACCTGATGGTTCTTCGTAAATTCGTTTGATATTAATTTTTAAAGACATCTCAGTATTGTTTTTTAAATGGTTACACAACCTTCCGAGGCGGAAGAAACTAAGTTTCTGTATTTTTTCAACATACCGGGGCAAAGTTTATCTTCGGGTTTTTTCCATGCTTTCCGGCGAGTTGCAATTTCCTGTTCCGAAAGATCCACGTCGATGCGGTTTTTACTAATATCGATTGTAATGATGTCGCCATCATGCAGCAACCCTATTAAACCGCCTTCGTGAGCTTCCGGGGTAATATGCCCAACTACAAACCCGTGCGAACCGCCCGAAAACCGCCCGTCAGTAATTAAAGCGACTTGTTTTCCCAGTCCAGCACCCATAACAGCGCCTGTAGGTTTCAACATTTCTGGCATTCCAGGCCCTCCTTTGGGACCATTATTACGAATTACAATTACATCGCCCGGTTGAACAGTGGTGCGAATTCCTTCGATAGCTGTAAATTCATCTTCGAAAATCCGGGCAGGTCCTTTAAATAACTCGCCTTCTTTTCCGGTAATTTTAGCCACAGCTCCTTCTTCAGCCAAATTGCCATAAAGAATCTGAATATGTCCGCTCTTTCGTATAGGTTCAGTCCTATCGTGAATAATTGTTTGTCCAACACTTAAATCCGGTACTTCGTCCAAATTTTCAGCCATCGTCTTTCCGGTTACTGTCATGCAGCTGCCATCCAAAAAACCTTCTTTCAACAATAATTTCATTACTGCAGGAATACCACCCACATTGTGTAAATCTTCCATGAGATATTTGCCGCTTGGTTTTAGATCAGCTAAAAAAGGCGTACGATTACTTATTTCCTGAAAATCATCAAGGATCAACGGGACTTCTACCGCTTTGGCCATAGCAATCAAATGGATTACTGCATTTGTTGAGCCGCCCAATGCCATAATTAAGGTAATCGCATTTTCAAAAGCTGCCCGAGTCATCACATCGCGTGGTTTAATATCTAGTTCAAGAATATTTCTGATTGCCTTTGCCAATCGTTGTGGTTCTTGCTGTTTTTGCATACTCACTGCCGGATAAGAAGATGAATACGGAAGACTCATACCCATACATTCAATAGCCGCTGCCATGGTATTCGCAGTATACATACCGCCACAAGCTCCGGCACCGGGAATACAATTACGTATAATGCCTTTATAATCCTCGTCGGAAATTTTACCGGCTATTTTTTCGCCATACGCTTCAAATGCAGATACAATGTTCAAATCTTCATTTTTCCAATGCCCTTTTTTTACTGTTCCACCATACATTAAAATGGCTGGGCGATTCAATCTTGCTAATGCAATCATAGCGCCGGGCATATTTTTATCACAACCCACAATCGGAATGACCGCGTCATAAAATTGAGCACTAACTACTGTTTCAATCGAATCTGCAATAATTTCGCGCGAAGGCAAAGAGTATTTCATTCCCTCTGTTCCGTTGGTAATTCCGTCACTCACGCCAATCGTATGAAAAATCAAACCGTACAGATCTTTCTGTAGATCAACTTCTTTTTTTACAATTGATGCCAAATCGTTTAAGTGCATATTACAGGGATTTCCTTGAAAACCGGTGCTTACAATTCCTACTTGTGCTTTTCTCTGATCGCTTTCGCTCATACCAATGGCATAAAGCATGGCTTGTGCCGCAGGTAAACTTTCGTCCTGCGTAATGGTGCGACTATGTTTGTTTAAAATAACTTTCATATGTTGATAATTTATTTCTAAAGTTTTCAATAATTTTTATAGAGCTGTTTTTTATAATTAACTTTTTGCGGTATAAATTCAGGTTTAAGCTCTTTTTGAACGCATTGCTTTGATTTTTTTAATGGATTCATTCTCTACAAATTTTGCATATTCTATGGTTTCCATTCCAAACATTGCAATTTTACCTTTATCATCGCTATGAATCCCAAATCCATATCTTTTAGTTAATGGAGAAGCTCGGAAACAAGGCTGCCCTTTTGAGAAGAATTTCTCACGTTCCTTTTCATATTCACTTTTTGTTAAGTTGCTTCTGTCCGCAAAGACTTGAAATAAAACATCATCGGAAGTAAATTTGTATGGATTTTTATACAACATTTCATATTGTATATAAGCAACTGATTTTTTATCTCCCTTTAATGATGGAATCTCAGCCATATTTACAGGACAATCTTCTGAAACTTCAATAAATGTATTTTTGTAAATCGTTGTATGTGCGTTCATTTAACTTCGGTTATCTAAAACTTAGCGCCCAATTAAAATTGTAAATCCATTAATCCCTAAGAGACTATTTTCCAATCGCTTTATTGTACTTGATACGATCCCGGTACAGTGCGGAAACTAATAGCCAGGCGATTCCAGCCGTTTATAGCAATAACTGCCATGGTAAGAGCCACTATTTCCTCTTCATTAAAATATTTACGGGTAGCCTCATACAATTCATCCGGTACATCATTTCCAGAAATCAGTGTCAAAGACTCTGTCCAGGCCAATGCAGCTCGTTCTCGTTCAGTATAAAAAGGAGTTTCACGCCAAGCGCTCAATCCATACAATCGTTGTTCGGTTTCACCAGCCTTTCGTGCGTCTTTTGTGTGCATATCCAAGCAATACGCACAGCCATTTAGTTGAGATGCTCTGGTTTTCACTAACTCGTAAAGCGGGCGTTCAAGCCCAGAAGTATGTACAAATTTTTCAAGCTCAAGCATTCCTTTCAAGGCATTGGGAGCTGATTCTGAATAATTTAATCGTGCTTTCATAATTCCATAATTTTAAAACTTATTTTTCTTTTTCTATTGCTTTTGGGTTGATACCAAAACTCAATAAAATTCTTTTTACTGTTTCTACTATATAGGGCGAACCACATAAATAAAAATTCTGATATTAAAAAACAAATCAGGTTTTGAAGGTTAAACGACCTTCAAAACCTGAATAGTGTTAGTAAAGTCATCAATTTAAAGACTCTGACTCAGATACACGGTATCTCGTGAATATAATTCTGAAATCAGCCGGTTTTATCTGACCAGTTTCTTCGTATTTTTAAATTTTACCAGTAGTTGAAATGAAAAGTTTAAATCTATTTAACGATTAACTTCCCTTTCATAACTACATGTATGCTACAATAATAAGAAGCACTTTTTGTAATTACTTTTTTCCAACTCTGGTTAGTTTTCAGTCGTGGAGACGCCCATGCTTTATTTATTTCTGTTACATCGTGTGGTACATAATCTCTGTTAATCCATGTTACGATGTCTCCTTTATTTACGGTGAGCACTTCAGGCTGAAACTTCATGTCTTTTATTTCAACAATATGATTTTTAGGTGCTTGAACGGGCTTACCGGCCAGGCTAAATGTCAGTATTGTTAAGAGCGACAAAAGCAAGATTCTGACTTTCATGTTTTCTTTATTTTAATTCTTTTTGAAGCATTTCTGCATGTGCCAAGTGTGTATCCAAAATTGGAAGTACTTTTTGCAACAATGCCTTTAACTCCTTATTTTTCGATTGAGGTATTAATACTGTTTTAACGGCTGCAATCACAGCTTTATGATAAGTTACTTCATTGTCGACATAAGCTTTATCAAAAGTCTTAGCTGATTTTGAATTGAGCATCTTAATCGTTTCTTTTGCGTTGGCAAGATATTCCTTACTTACTGCATTGTCCTTGGGTGTTACTTTTAATTTAGTAACTAATGCTACTGCCTGATCAATGACAGATTGGTGATCTGTCATCATGGTCTTGGCAAATTCCAATACTTTCGTGTTGTGCGATTTTAGTTTCGCCACTTTAGCGAAATCAATGTCGTTTTGGTTGGCCACTACAGCTACCGAAGCAATTTCAGCATCAGAAAGCACAGGCGCTTTTTGAGCAAATACGGGAGTTAAAAGGGTAACGATGAATAAAGCTGCGCCAGTTACCAAGGCTGTTTTTTTAAGATTTTTCATTTTGATAAATTTTAAATGTTTATAATTAATAATAGTAAGTTTGTAATTAAAAAGTTATAATTTATTTTCGGTATTAAAAGAACATGATGACTGAAAGATTATGCAGTAGGATGCTCTATTAATGGTCTGAATGTAATTTCGTCTACTAAAAAATTATCCGGAGTCTCTAAAATATAAATAATCATCTCAGCTATAACATTCGGCAGCAACATATTGTTGTGTCCGTAGATACCTGAATCATCAAAAAAGTGTGTATTAATACTTCCGGGATTAACGCAACTCACTTTAATTTTGTGCTTGCTGAGATCTTTATACAACGCTTCGCTAAAACCCTGAATACCATATTTGGTTGCAGAATATGCAGCAGTTTCCGGTCTTGCGAATTTTCCCAGAATAGACCCGATATTGATGATATGGCAGGTATTCTGATTTTTCTTCATCATCGGTACGATGGATGAAGTAAGGTAAAACACCGCATTCAAATTCGTGTTAATCATTGCCTGCCATTGCTGCAACGAAAGTTGATCTATTTCTTTAAAATACCCCACTCCGGCATTGTTAATCAGAATATCAGGTGTATTATTCTCCGAAAAAGTATTTTCCACCCAGGTATTCAAGGCGGTTGGGTCGGTAATGTCCATACAAACGGAGATAAAACTATTCCCTAATTTATTTTGAAGGGAATTGAGCTTTTCCGCATTGCGGGCTAGTCCATAAACGATTGTTCCTTTTGCAACCAATGCCTCAGCAAGTGCAGCTCCCAAGCCTCTGCTGGCACCGGTTACTATGGCTATTTTCTTATCTAATTGCATTGCATTAATATTTAATAATTTAGCTTGTGTTTTTTATTGAAGCTTATAAACTTCTGGAGTAGATTGGTAAAATTCGTTTAAGAATAGAACACAAACGAACAGGAAATTTATTCCTATTTAGCCATCTCATCTACGGCAATGATAGCATGAGCATAGGCCGCACCGGCACGCATTTCGGATGCCACCCAAATGGCTTCCATAATTTCCTGTTTGCTGGCACCTTTTTGCATAGCTATCTTGGTATGCGACCGGATACAATACGGACATTGTGTGACGTGTGCAACCGCAACGGCAATCAGATGTTTCGTTTTTTCGGGTAGAGCACCTTCTTTAAAAACCGTTTTACTAAAATTGTTCCATGACTCCATAATTTCAGGAGCTAAAGCTGTTCTTTCATGGATGAGCTCACTTGTTACTATTGGATATAAATTTTCGTTTTCCATTTTTACTTTGTTTTTTAGAGTGAGTTTTAAAAATTCTCAAATATAAAAAGACTGCCGCAATGACTTCCGCAAAAAAGCCTTTTACGGCAGTATCGCGGACTTAATTAATTAAGTGCGCATCAGCCGATATTTTGGCCGTTCCTCCCGCATACAATCTCGAGACCGGACATTTCTCTTTGGTAGTTATTGCCAAAGTTTTCAGTTTGGCTTCATCTAATCCTTGACATTTAACCTTACAATCGAGCTTAATCTCGGAAATAAAAGGACCGGAATCATTCTGGTCAATTGTGACTTCGGCTGTTGTATTGATACTTTCAGGATTGAGCCCTTCTTCGGTGAGCAAGAGCGAAAGATACATGGAATAACAAGCTGCATGTGCTGCCCCTATGAGTTCTTCAGGATTAGCTTCACTACCTTTTTCAAAACGTGAAGTAAAAGTGTAAGCGCCTTCATAACCTGTAAATTTCATGATGCCGCGTCCATCCTTGATCTTTCCTTTCCATTGTGCTTGTGCTTTTGATGTTTTCATGTCAGTAATTTTTAAATTATTAATTGTTTTTTAATCAGATAGATGCAATTTTGTTCTTTTATTATTCAAAGTGTTAACTAAACTAATTTATTGCACTTCCTTAGTGCTGCTAATCACCCCCTTAATTTTATCAAACTGTTTGTTGAATTTATCCACTCCCTCGTCTTCAAGCTGCTGTGTTACCGTATCAATATTAATACCCAATTCAGGTAATACATCCATTACCCACTCTGCATGTTCAAGATCCTGTTCAAGCGTTTCTTTCGGTTGTCCGTGATCACGATAAGCATTCAAGGTGGCCGGAGTAATCGTATTAATTGTATTTTTTCCAATAAGTTCTTCAATATATTTCACATCACTGTATTCTGGGTTTTTGGTAGAAGTGCTTGCCCAAAGCAATTTTTGCACTTTTGCACCTTTGTCAGCTAGTTTCTTGAATCGTTCACTTCCAAATATTTCATGATACATTTTATAGGCTATTTTTGCACTTGAGATGGCAACATGCCCCTTAACATAAGTCCCAAAATGTGCTTGTTCTCAATGTGTAGCAAGGAATTCTTCTTCAATCGGATCTACCAATGTTGCTATTCGGCTTATAAAAAAACTGGCTACTGAAGTCACCTTTTTCAAATCCTTTCCACTGGCTTCCAGTGATTCCAGACCAGAAAGGTAAGCTTCGGCAACTTGTCGATAGCGTGGCAATCCGAAAAGTAGTGTTATATTGACATTGATACCTTCACTGATAAGTTGCTGAATGGCTGGCAGTCCCTCTTTTGTAGCAGGAACTTTAATAAAAACATTGGGTCGATTCAAAGCTGCCCATAACCTTCTGGCTTCCTCAATGGTGCCTTTGGTATCATAGGCAAGATGCGGATCAACCTCCATACTAATGTAGCCATCATCACTGTTTGTTTTTTCATATATAGGTCTGAATGCGTCAGCTGCCATCTGCAAATCTTTTAAACAGATAGTTTCATAAATAGTCTTTGCATCTTTTCCTTCTTTCAACATAATACTGATATCATGATCGTAATCATGACTTTCTGAAATAGCTTTTTCAAAAATTGCAGGATTAGAAGTAATTCCGCTTAATCCGTCATCGTCAATCAAGCGCTTGAGATCACCGCTTGCGATAAGGTCGTGGTTAATAAAATCCAACCAGACAGACTGGCCTAACTCTTCAAGTTGAATCAATGGATTCTTTTTCATGATATTTTCTCCTTATTTTTAAAATTAAATCGTATTATTTATTTTTTTCTATCAATTTCCTTCCGTATCAATTGTATTAAATTATTTACTTCAAATCCTCCTACATGACTTATAGTACTCAGGTTTGCAATATCTTTCATCACATTGAAAATATCCGGATTATTGAGTTTGTCGAAATCAGGTGAAAGTGAAACCAAAAACTCTTTAATAAATGGATATTGTTCAATCAACTGACCTACGGTGGTTTTCTCAGTTATTTCATACCGATTGTCACCCTTTGTTGTAGGTGCTGTATTTTCTTCTTTAGCGGAACTCGTGTTATTCCATGAAAGTAAGCGTTGAGTACCTTTTAAACTGCGGATATGAGTCACATCTTGCATCATTTCCAGAACGCCTTTAAAATTCCCCTTTTCGTCACGAACCGCATTGTACACGATATAAATGAACTTTTCGCCATTGTCCAGCCAAAATTCAGCTTCATCCTGCTCACCACTACGGAATGCATCAATAATAGCTTTAACGGTGGCAACGCTGGCGCGCGGATGGCAGTTTTCTACCAATCGCCCAATCACACCGGCACTCCGTGGAAAAACACGATGTTTGGTATCGGTATAAAATTTTACGATATCGTTTTCATCCACATAGGAAAGATCAACCTGCATGTGTTTGTACACCAAATTGATTTGCTCTAATGTCATTTTACCAATGCTCACATCCAGCTCTCCCTTGTCTTGTGCTGCTCGTGATAACCCGTATTTTCCGAGTACATCATTCAGATCGTTTACAAGTTTGTGTACATCTTCGTTTGATTTTACGCTTGTCTGCTCCTTTCGGGCAGTTCCTGTAAATAAAGGCGGAGTATCAATCAGACAATATCCAATTTCATCATCACTTGCCCGCATTTCCACAAAGTCATCTTCGGAAAGTAATTTCAACGAAGTAGGATAAAGTACGTCATTTTCTTTTTGCAAAATATCGCGTACCAAATAGAATACATTTGACTGAGCTTTAAGAAACGCTTCGTCGTTGTCAGCTTTCAATAATTCAAAAGCATCTTTGATGGCATCTCGTACACGGTCGTCGAAAGTCCACATAATTTTTGAAGGACGATCAAATCCCTTTCGTTCAAGAGCTGGAAACAATTGGTGTTGTTTGCGGCTGAAATGAACATTGATTTTGCTCAACTTTTCGTACAACTCCAACCATTGGTTTTTTATAAATTTACGATTTAGCTTTAGTTCCAACTCAATCAACAGTGTCTTGAGAGCTATTGCTTCATCAGCATAGGTCTGAATAGGATGACCTTTCGGTAAATTTAATTTATTTACTACCAACACATCTTTGAAAACGTCCAGAAGATCATCCATTCCTTCTGCCATAATTTCATCGGTTATTCCTGCATCGTATAAATGTTGTTCACCATAGGCAAACTCTTCAGGAAAAACAGCTTCAAAAGTCTTATTTACCAATATCTTGGCTTCATCTGGAGTTAGCTCCTTATTAAATATTTTAAGTTTGATATCGAGCATCTTATCGATTTTCGCCTGATCGACCACCAAGTGCTCTTTCATTTTATTTGTTTTTTCAACTGCAAGGCTGTACTTTTTATTTTCACTCATTATCTTAGTTTCTTATTTTTCTTTGAATTCCCACTTTCACTTTTTTGCTGTCAATCGTATTTTTATAACAACAAATTGAATGTAATACTTAATAATACTACTTTAATATAGTATTTATTATAAATAACAATCTATTTTTATAAAAGTTCTTTTTTCTTCTCCAAAAAACAATATAGTTTGTTGCTCGATAACGTTAATAAAGATTCATGGATGGTGATTAAAACAGATTCTTTACTATGGGAAAGATGAAACGGCTAAGGGTAAAATTAACTCCGATATACGAAGAAGATCAATTCATTTTATTATAGAAAGCGAAGATAAATGTAAAGGAGAGGACAAACAAATAAAACTAAAAGGAAACTGGCTGTATCAAATTATTCAATTATCTATAATCCTAAAAACTTTTAAGAACCTTATTTGTTTTAAGTCTGTGGATTTCGATATTCATATAAACAATTACTTAATTCGATGTATTTAACAATAATCTCAACAACATAAAATTAAAAAATATGGCAATTAAAAGAGTATGGCTTGACGAAAGCGAAGATGAATGTATCTCATGTGGAGTATGTGAGGCAACATGTCCCGAAGTATTTGAAGTACCTGATAAAATGGTAGTGAAATCTGGAGTGGATTTTAATTTATACGAAACAGAAATTCAGGATGCAATTGATAGCTGCCCAACAAATGTGATAAAATCTGAATGATCTTTTACTTCATTTGCAGAGTAGCAAGTATTTGGCATTAATTACGCAGATAAAAAGGGAGATGCTCTTAAAAGAGTAACTCCCTGCCTTTTTTATTTTTAGATTCGGTGAGCCGAAAAATAACTATAAATCTTTAATATCACCCCACTTTCATCACTTTACCGCTTCCGGCATACTTCACTTCCTGCGTTTGCCCTGTAAAACCAATTGTGCCAAACTCAACACCAATGCTGAGAATCAGACTGACATCTTCCGTAAGCATTGCTTTTTGAGCTTCGGTCATTTGTATTTCGGTATTGATACGCAATTGCTCAGCTGCTTTCAGGCGTATTATGCGAACAAGTTCATTATGAGCATAATTTGTGAGTGACTTTATTTTGCGGTACAACTGTACACGAGAAAGTCTGAAATTCTTACCAATTTCATCAACATTCAAATCGCTGTCAATCAATTAATTTTAAAAATATTCATCTCATCCAACATTGCCTGATTTGTTTCACCATTCATATTTTCATTTTGTGGTTGAAAAATAACAGAAATTGTATGTCTTCCTTTAAATAATTTAACCTTAATCGAATTTGTGTTGCCCCAGTTCGACCATTCGTTTTTTCCACGTTGAGGCAAAACGATCGTTCCTTCAAAATCTCCATCTATTTCCAAAGAGCGGATGGCGCATTTGTTTTCAGTATTTACCGGACCATTCCCATTGGAATATCTGAAATTTAAAGAATATATTCCTGATTTATTGATTTCTACCGGAATTTTAATTGTCTGGTTTACTGATTTACTAATCTCTGTAAATCCCTCACCATGAAAATTTTTATAATTCAAGAGTGACTTGGAAGCATAATTTTCAAGCTCATAAATAGTTGAATTAGTGCTGTTATTCACTATAACCGGCTCTGAAGCAAACGATTCTATTCTGTCCGAATCAACTGCCAACACCTGATATTCAGTATAATTTTCATTTGTAACTTTTAAAAAATTGGTTGATGTTTGTGTCAGTTGTTGTCCGTTTATTAATACCCTATATAAAACTGCTCCGGAAACCTGTGTCCATTGAAGTTGACCATCATTATAGGCAACCACAGGAGTTTCAACAGTAGTGTAATTTGCCACTTTATTTATTTTTGTAGGTGGAAATTGTGTCCCGGACAAAACTATTTTTATCGTGTGTTTGCCATTTAAC
This sequence comes from Bacteroidales bacterium, assembly GCA_038244215.1. GTDB lineage: Bacteria > Bacteroidota > Bacteroidia > Bacteroidales > Paludibacteraceae > Paludibacter. The sequence continues at coordinate 13,464 of JBBRTR010000009.1, read as the reverse complement.
GAATAAGGAATAGCTGCTACAGCATTTTCTTTATTATCTAATTCAAATCGTTGTATTTGATTTCCAAACCCTTCCATTTCAATATTTAAAATAGTGTTACGGTATTTAAAATTCGTTAATGACCGTTTTCCACTCAATGCTTCCGGTACAAAAGGATGGAAATTCAGACTGTCGGTTCCAAATTCAATTCCAAAAAGTACTTTATGTACCAAGGCCATACTACCGGATAAACTCCAAAGCATATTGCTCGAATTGATTTGCGTGCCCGCAAAATCACCTATCGTAGCCACAAAGTTTTCTTTATTAGTCAAAAACAAAGCAACAGGTCGATACACGGCCGATATACATTCCATAACCGATTTTTCATTTCCTGCTTTGGCTGATGCCAATCCCCAATACGTTTGTACAAAGGGCCAAACAGCATTGTTGTGATAGGGTGGAATATTCGGAATCTGTGGATAAATACATGAAATACCAAAATCCATAATCGGAACTTTTGAAATGATTGATGTCGCTTTTTCTTTATCTGCAATTCCAAACCAAACGCAAAGTGCTTCCCCCAATGCTTCTGCACGTGGTGCAACGATTTTAAAATTTCGTCCGTAAAGGTATTGACCATAGTAACCTTTGTCCTTTAACCACAGATATTTGTTAATCCCGGCTTTAATTTCTTCTGCAAATAATAAATGTTTTTTAGCCGTAATTTTATCATTCATCCGCATTGCCATTTTTGACAAAATCACATTGGCCTGATAATGTACTGCATTCGTTCCAAGGTTTTCCGATTCGTAAATATCAGCCGGTTGCATCCAACGAGGATAGGTTTGTTCGCGCCAGTCGAGGAAGGATGATTCACCTTTGACCATTCCGGTTTGTGGATCGTACGCATTTTTCAAATCGTCTTCCAACGAATTTTTGATGATTTGGTATGACTTAGCTAACCATTCATTGTCGCCGGTAGCTTTAAAAAGTTCCCAGGCTGCCACAGCCCAAACGATGCGGTCGGTTGAAACAGGATAAGCTCCGCCCGTTCCTGTATCCTGAATAATTCTGCCGTTTTTTACTTTTCTAAGTAAACTGTATTTTGCCACTTTCGGTTGTAAATAAGCCATGGACAGGATAATACTGTAGCTAATATCACGTGTCCAAACGCCGGCCCATTCCTTGCCAGTGCGGAACGTGCTGTCGGGTTCAACGGCTTTTATCATTTCCTCGGTTGCCAGATTGTAAATGGCATCCGATATTGGAAAATCCGATTTATATTGCGGAAAAGCAGAAATATCTTTCGTTAGTTCCCAATGCGGATCAGTTTGTTTTTCTGCATTTTGAGCATTCATTATCAACTTTGTCTCATAAATTCCGTCACCATCCGGGTCTTTGAGTTCCAATTCTGCTTTTGTATACAGGTTGTTGAAATCCCATATAAGAGGTGCGGAATTTCCGCCAATATAAACACCTTTAAAGTCCGCAGAATAGAGTTTATCGCCATTATAAAAAGTGAAATAACCCTTGTTTTTAAATGCGTTTATTACCGATCGCATATCCAAACGAATAGTCCAGATTGTATTTTTATGCAAATTTATACCTTCATATACTGCAGACGTTTCATAAAATTGCTGACCAAATGTCACATTTGTAACACACTTACCACTTTCGGGTATTAAAGTAACTTTGTGATCTTTGCCTGATGGCATTTCATTATCGCGGCAATTGATGCTGAATTTGAAAGTAATGGTCGGGCTGTATTTATCAGCATCAGGGCTGCGGTAGTTTGAAGTCAGTTCGGTCGATGAAATAGCTTTGGCAACAAAATTTCCCTGAACGACCCGATCTGGATAAATACTATAAGCTTTTGACTTATAGAAAGGAACCTGAGCCGGCAATAAAGAGCATAATCCAACCAGTAAAAGTCCGGTAATTTGAGATTTAAGTTTCATTCAGTTATAAATAAATGATTAGAATTCAATCACTACCATATCCCAATACCTCAATTCGGGAAGGATAAAACTGACTTTATTACCAACCTGATTAAAATTCAATAAACGAGAAGCTCCACCAACAAAATCAGGAGTCGCCACCCATATCTTTTTCACTGTGGATGTAGTTGTCAAGAGCAATTTTGCATCTTTTATGGTAGCCGGCATTACCTGAATACCATTTTTATCTCTCCATTCCTGTGTTGTGGAGTTGGTGAAATTTACAAAATGAATAAGCTGTTTGTTCTCAAACTTTTTGCCAAAGACAGCCACTTTACCCTGTGATGCGGGCCATGCTTCAATTGCCATTTTAGAATCGGATGAAGAAACGCTCACCGTATTGAATGAACCTCCATCCCGTAGCAGATTCTGATATGCCACGAGAAAATCATAATAATTCACTAAGGCCGCTTTCAAATCATCCTTCATCGACAGGTTGCTGTTGGGAAAATATTCTTTGCAAAGCATGTGTTCGCCCAGTTCGAGATGATCTCCTCCAAATGCGAAGATGACAGAATTGGTCAGTAAAATGGAAGGCATGTTGAAATAGCCTACGTTATTGGCTTTGTCGTAATTCATATAAGCGGCCAGCACTGTATTTTTAGTATTATTGCTCAAGGTGTTATTTTGCTTGATAATATCAACCAAATCATTATAACTGTCGGAAGGACTCCAGACTTCGGAATACAGGAAATCGGTTCCAGATGCTGCAATTCCCTGCTGTCCGTATTGTGCAACAGCATTCATAACATTGTATTTTGCCGGAATAGCTGTTTTGATAGCATCAATATACGGTTTGAATGAACCTGCCAGATTTTCGGTTGTTCCATCGTATTTGTAGCGATTACCGCCCAGATCTCCAACCTGATCCATGTGATAACCATCGAAGTCGAGGAATTTATACACGTTTTTGGTTTGATTCGCCATGTAATTCTGCCAATTGCTATTTCCCGGATCAAGAATATATAAATTGCTGATAAAAGGTGAATTGAGGGAAAGGAAATCGATGTTGGTGTGGGTGTTATCGGTATAAATATACCATTCCTTGCTAACCCCATCTGCTTCGGCATTATTCCACGCTCCATACACCAAATCATAGAACATGGTTTTCATATTGTAGCCATGAGCCGTGCTGATATACTTCTGAATTGTGCTAAAATAAGTATCGCGGTTGCCAATGTCTTTCCAGGTAGTTGCAGGTACAGACCCATTCAGCGGTAGCGGCATGTGATGCTTGTTTTGCCAGTCGTAAAACTGCAACCCATTAATATGGTACCGGCTCAGATTGCTAATTACCGAATGAATGGTCGCATCATCTATTAATCCAAATGAAGATAGGAAACCGTATCGGGGAAACATGGTCCAATCGGAAGAAACATCAATTCCTATTGTAGCATAAACTGTTTCAATATTATTGGTAGTTGAATAAACCACTGCCATATAGCCCCGATAATCATCCGCCGGTGTTTGCCATTGCCAGGATGAAGCAGTGAGAGGAACATCAGCAACAACTGTGTTTTCATACGTATACCGCACTTTTGCAGAAGCAGGAAGCGTAGTATTATCGATAGTGAGGTTCACTACATCACCCGGTTTATACATTGCTTTATCTGTTGTAACTGTAACATTGGTATATGTTGGAGTTGTCAGATTAGCAGGGGCATTGGGTATTATTTCGGGTGAGTTGCCTTTACAGCTGAATGTTGCGAGTAAAAGAAATAGGACAGTTGTGTTTTTAAATTTTGAGGTCATAAGCGGATTGTTTCTATTATCCAACAACGTTGAATAGGACGAGTTTTAATAATTGAAAAATAACAAAATATAAAGGGCTGCCCGATATGAAATCAGGTAACCCTTCATTCCTTTTTTTGAAAACTAAACACCTATTAATTTACAAAACTCAGAGACAATGTTTCTATATTAGCTGTTATCACATAATTTCCAGCTGTAGTAATTGTCCATTTATTATCATCAGCCTGTCCGCCAATATGCCGGTACATGTGGGTATCATCAGTTCTCATATACATATCCTGTCCCCAATCGCTATTGCGGTTTACAGGGAACTTGAATCCTCCAGCAACCATTGGCCCCGAGTAAGTAAATATACATCCATCTGTTGCATCTTCAGTCATTTCAATGGCACTGGTTATAGTCCAACCAATTGGAGTTGCATCTCCTACCATATATAATTTTTCACGATACATGCTGATTGTGTTGTCCAGAAGATTCAGTGTAATGGTGTAATATCCTTTTTTAGCTATCGACCATTTGTTGTCGTCAGAAGCACCGCCATGATGCAAATACATATGAGTGTCATCAATCTTCTCAAACATATCCTGACCAAAATCGCTATTACGGTTTACAGGGAATTTAAAATCTCCGACCTTCATAACACCCTGATAGGTAAAAATAAACGGATTCGTTGTGTTTTGTACCAACGGAGTGGCATTGGAAATATCCCAACCATTAGGTGATGCATCCCCTACCATGTAAATTGTGCTGTAAGGTGGTAAATCAACTTTTCCAAATATGATTGACATATCAAGCAAACTGACTGTAATTTTATACACTGCTGCTTCTGTTATATTAAATTGAACATCCGGATCACTATCGGTTGTACGAAGAACAATATGATTGTCGTCAGTACCTTTATTATATGAAGGCAGTAATTGACCTGATGTTGTGATGAATTTAAATGAACCTACTCCCAATGAACCAATATAAACAAATACAGTCGGGTCATTTTGAGGTTTGAGAACAAGGGCATTATTCAAATCAGTTACGTTAGGAGAAGCACTTCCATACAAATAAAGTGTTTTGCTAACCGGTTGATAGGGTTTCACAGAAACGCTTATTACCGGTGATGTTTCACTTGCAGTTGGCGTTGAATAAACGGTGGAAATAATACGAGCTTCCAAATCGACTGCCGTACCCGGAGTACATCCCCAATGAATCAACAAACTGTCATTGATTTCACCTACATTGAAACTTTTGGCATAAATCCCCTTACCCATATCAAAAGTGATCGCTTTGGAGAAATCATTTCCTTTTTTATCAACCTGAAGTGAATAAGAAATGGATGCACCCGTTCCGTTATTTGTTCCGGATGTCCAGGTCAGATTAAAGGCTTCATTTAGCACATTTTTCTGAGTCAGTTCCGCAGTGACTTTCGAAGATGTCAAAGCCAGAGGACCTGATTTTACGATATTATCGGGTAATTCCTGATTGCAGGCTGAGAATGTCAGAAGCGACAAAGCCAAGATCAACGAAATTTTGCTGTATTGAATGAGTTTATATTTCAAAACTTCTGTTTTATTTAATCTTTTCATATTTTCTGTCATTATTTAATGGTTAAACAGCGATTAATATCCTGTATTTTGAGTCAGATTCGGATTAGCATCACGTTCTTTTTGCGGAACTGGAAACAACATATATTTTGAACTCATGTTTGATTTTCCAATAGAGTGCAAAAAGGTAATCCCGTACTGTCCACTGTTTACGCGAATAAGATCAAACCATCGTTGTCCCTCAAAAGCAAGTTCCATACGACGTTCGTGCAAAATCTTCTCACGGAGAGTAGCCTGATCCAAACCTGTAACATTTAATAATCCAACACGAGCACGTACTTTATTTAGTGTGGCATTGGCATCTGTTGCCAGCAATTGGGCTTCGGCAGTTTTACCGGTTTCGTTCAAAGCTTCGGCTTTCATCAACAAGACATCGGAATATCTCAGTACCGGGAAATCCATAGGACTATCACTGGTTGTGGGAACAGTTGATAGTGGCACCAAAAATTTGCGCAGATTATATCCTGTAGTGGAATAAGACTTTAGATACACTTTGCCATCGAAGGTTGGACAACCATCATATAACACTGTAACATCTTTTCGTAAGTCGCCCGGTTCATAGGAATCGACAAATTCCTGAGTCGGCTGATCCCATCCAAAAGCCCCTGCAACCAAGTTTGAACCCCGGGGACCGGTAAATGCACTTACCCAGGAGCCCTGATTCTCGTTGCTCCAAAAATCATAACCGCCACCACTAACATATTGAATCTCAAAAAGTGATTCGACTGAGTTTTTAGTAGCCGGATTAAAATTGTCACCATAATTTGGATTTAATGCATAACCCAAGGCTTTCACAGAATCACACAGACTGATAACCCTTTGATAGTTACCAAGCGTCAACTCCACCTTAGCCAGCATACCTTCTGCCGAACCTTTCGACGCGCGACCCTGATCGACAGCCGAGTATTGTTCGCGTTCGGGTAATATAGTAATTGCAGTACTTAAATCAGATTCTATTTGCTTATATACTTCGGCTTTAGCAGTTCTGAAAGGACGCAGGTCACCACCCGGTTCTACGGGTTGAAGAACCAGAGGTACATCACCAAAGAATTGAACTAAAATGAAATAGTAGTGCGCACGCAAGAAATAGGCTTCGCCCAACACACGGTTTTTCAAGGTTTCGCTGATAGTCATACCCGGTACTTTTTGCAAAATGATATTGCAACGTAAGATTCCCGGCCATGGACCACGCCACATATCCAATACGCCCTGATTGTCGGTGGATGTTACAAAGTTTGCTTCGTCCTGTGTTTCAATACCGTCGGTACCACCCCCGGCACCCACAATACTGTTGCCGGCCATAATATCGGTTGTCCACATACGCATATTGTAAAGTTTCGGCCATTGCAAAGGCTGATAAGCACCATTGATGGCACCGATAGCGTCGGCTTCGGTTCTAAAGAAATTGGATGTATTGATTGTATCTTCGGGAACTTTATCCAGAAAATTGCTACATGCGGGAAGAAATGCAGCCGCAACTGCTATTGAAAGATATTTAATGAATTTCATACTGTTTTGATTTTTAAGATTAGATTCCTAAGTTAATGCCAACACTGATAGTTCTGGTTACCGGATACACATTGTTATCGATGCCATTTGTTCCTATTTCGGGATCGAAGCCTTTGTAATTCGTAAGAGTAAACAGGTTTTGAGCGGTCAGGTAGAAACGGGCAGTAGTAAGCTGCACTTTCTTTGTCAACGATGCAGGCAGGGTATAGCCCAAGGTCACATTTTTGATTCTCAGGTACGAACCATCTTCCACATAACGGTCGGAGGGACGGGTGTTTTTGTTGGGATCATTAAACACCGCTCTTGGCATGGTGTTTCTTGTTCCCTCTGCAGTCCATCTGTTTAATGTAGCTACTGTCTGGTTTTGCGCAACAGCCATGGCTTCGCTCCAAAAACGGTTGGCATTTATAATTTTGTTGCCGGTCACACCTTGCAGGAATATTGATAAATCAATTCCTTTGTAAGAGAAGGTATTGTTCATGGCAAAAATAACTGTCGGATTTGGATTGCCCAGATAAGTACGGTCTTTATCATCGATTACACCATCATTATTCAAATCTTTGAAACGGATATCACCCGGAGATGTACGGCTGTTGGGGTCATTGCCCGGAACCTGCAAGGCGTGATTATCAACTTCGGCCTGATTCTGGAAAATACCATCGGTTACAAATCCGTAGAATTCGTTGATAGGCAAACCTGCCTGTATTAAAGCAAGGTTTTGATTCAACCCGATACTTCCACTCGACATGGGAACTGTATCGTTGATGCTTACCACTTTATTAGCATTAAATGAAATATTGAAATTTGTATTCCAAGCTAACGGACCTGTCAGGTTTTTGGTATTGACAGTCAACTCAATCCCTTTGTTTTCCATTTGCCCTGCATTTATTGAAGGCACAAAAACATCGGAATAACCTGAAGAAACAGGAACTACCATAGGAACCAACATTTTATCGGTCTGTTTCAGATAAGCATCCAGTGTTACTTCAACACGTTGATTGAACATCGTAGCATCAATACCGATATTTCCCTGTTTCTGATGTTCCCATTGAACAAATGGATTTGGCAATACAGTGGGTACAATCGCAGAAACAACCGAATTATTAAAGTTATATTTAATCGTATTCAATTGGGAAGCAAATGAATAGTTTCCTATGCTTTGATTTCCGGTTTCACCATATCCGGCACGGATCTTCAGGTCATTTACAAAAGTGAGAGATTTAAAGAAATCTTCTTCAGTAATGCGCCAGGCTACAGAAGCCGATGGGAATAATCCATATTTATTTTTGGGACCGAAGCGGGAAGAACCATCCTGACGAAGTGTGGCAGTAAACAAATACTTATCTGCATAAGCATAATTCACACGGCCCATGTAAGAAAATGTCGACCAACTTGATGTACTACCACCAACTGTTGGAAGCAGTATTCCGTTGTTCAGTTGTTGGGTAGCATCGCTGGCAAAACTCTGAATAGAGCCGTTCACAAAATCGTACTGATTTTCCTGCGCGCTGGTACCTGCCATCACACCCACTTTGTGTTTACCGAATGTTTTATCGTAAGTAAAAGTATTGTCCCATAACCAGGTGAGGTTTTTATTATATTGTTCACCCAAATAAGATTGAAGCTGAACACTGGTGTCCCAGGCACGTTCGGGCGACCATGTACGTGAATCCCAAAAATTAGCCTGCAACCCAAAGGTAGATTTAAACTTCAGTTCTTTCAGTATTTGAATTTCTGCATAGATGTTACCCATCAGGTTATATCCATTGGTAGCGTTATCCACCGTTTTGGCAGCACCAATCGGGTTGACAATATCACCGGAATACAAGGAACGACCTACTGGGCCGGTATACGAACCATCAGAATGATAAATAGCTTGTGTTGGCAATGCCAGCATAGCATTCCGTATGTTGTAATCACCATTCGTTTTTATGTCGTGGTTCAAGGTAAGACTGTTTCCGAACTTCAGAAACGACGTAATTTTACTGTCGGTATTCAACTGTAAAGTAAACTTTTTGTAACCGGTATTGATAACAATGCCATCCTGACTGAAATAATTTCCGGAAACATAAATATTCGTTTTATCCGTACCAGCGGAGTAGTTCAACGAATAGTTTTGCATGGGGGCAGTGCGGAAAAATGCACCTAGCCAGTCGGTGCCAACACCCAGACTTGCTGGACCGGCAAAGGCCGGGTTCTGAGTTTGTCCACCATTGGCTAGCATCTCGTTGTGCAAAGTTGCAAACTGAGAGGCATTCAGCATCGTTACTTTATTGGTGGCATCCTGTATACCATAGGAATAGTTGAAGTTGATATGTGAACTACCATTACCTCCATGTTTGGTGGTAACAATGATAACACCATTTGCTCCCCGCGATCCGTAAATAGCAGTAGCGGAAGCATCTTTCAATATCTGAATGGATTCGACATCATCCATATTCAATTGATTCAGACCTCCATCAATCGGCATACCGTCGATAACCACCAACGGATTGGCATCATTAATAGTTCCGGTTCCACGAATGCGGAAAGTAGCATCAGTACCGGGAGTTCCCGACGAAATAACCTGTACTCCGGCAGCACGTCCCTGCAAAGCATCGCTCAGACTGGGAACAGGCAAAGATTTGATATCTCCACTCTTAATGGTTGCAACTGAACCAGTGAGGTCTTTCTTGCGTTGAGTGCCATAACCCACTACCACTACTTCTTCTAAGGATTTGGAACTTTCAATTAGTTGAATTCGAAGTATTTGTCCGGTTGGAGTTACTTCTTTTGTATCATAACCTATGTATGAAATGGATAATACAGCATTATTTACAGACCCATCGGGAACAGAAAACTTCCCATTAACGTCTGTAATCGTACCGATTTTAGTGCCTTTTATCAGAACATTTACTCCGATCAGCGGCTCTCCATTGGCATCGACAATAACGCCGGAGATAGTTTTGGATGCAGTTTGTGCAACTGCATGAGGCAAGACAAATAGCATACTGCAAAACAACAGCACGCTAAAGAGACTTTTGTTGAAATTTACCATCATTTTATTATTTAAGGGTGTTTGAATTTCTTTATTGTCTCAAATCGGGATATCTATAAACTTATATGCATCTTAGTTTGGTTGATATTTCGACTTTCGACAATGCAAATATAGATTGCTTCTACTTCAATGATTCTTGCTGAAAATTAATAGTAGTGAAAATAGCAAACCAAACAATTTACCTATCTCATAAACAAGATATTACGATAATTATGATCGAAAAAAATGTAGTGGAATTGGAGTAAAAAAAGAGGTCGTTAAAGGTATATTAGCTTCGAAGATATCAAAAGAACAAGATTCGTTTTCTTATTTTCCCACTCCAATCCTCATTACATTAGCTTCAAATTCATCGCGTGGCCCGGCGGCTTTGTTGCGGAGTTTTGTGCGATAATTGTAAATGGTAGACAAGGAGTACCGTAAGAAATGGGATATTTTTACGCTGTCGGTAATTCCTAACCGAATCAAAGCAAATATCCGTAATTCAGTATTCAGAAGTTCTCCTTGTTTTAGTTGAGTTTCTTCATCGTCCACCAGCAAAGCGGTAAACTCTTCAACAAAAGTGGGAAACAGTTGCAGGAAAGTGCTGTCGAAGTTGGTGTAAAACTCTATCAGCTCATATTCAATAAACTGTTTCGATTTAATAGCTTGAAGCAAATCCTCCATTTTTCCCGCAGCAGCGGTTTTATTCAGTAACCGGCGGTAATCGTCCAGTTTATCAATATATACAGAACATTGATCCATGTACCGCCCGATATATTCCTCTTTAATCAGGTTAGCTTCCAGCAACGTATCGTTGGTGTGTTTCAGTTGATGGTTGGTACTTGATAATTCATGATTCAGACTATTTAATTGCTCATTGGCCAGACTAAGTTCTTTTCGGGCAATGGCTAGCTTTTTCATTTGTCGATAGACAAAAAACATCGCTAACATAAGCAAAACAGATAAAATAGTGACACTTATCAAGAAAATCAATGTCATGTGTTGTCGCGATTCTGTTTCGCTCTGATAAGCTCTATCAATAATTGGCAACATTTGCGATATTTCATATGTACGCAGGCGTGCATTGCAAAAAAGTGCATCTTCTAGCGACCGTTTAATATATTTATATGCCCTATCTACATCTCCATCTTCGTAAAGGAGAAAAGCCAAACTACGCAACGAAATGTACTCTTTTGTTGCCGATTGCAAATCATAAATGGCAGATATTGCTAGCCAGTGTTTTTGAAGCTTCCGTTCATTTTTGCCCCGATATGCCTCCGCAATACTGTAAGCTATAATGGCTTTGGTATGAATGTCATTTTTTATGGTAGGATAATAATTTAATAAAAGCTTTAGTGCATCGTCGAATTGATCATTCACAATCAACTGGTCCGATTTGACCATAATATGCGTACCGGAGCCTGGAGAATTTACAACCAAAAGAGAGTCACGATAAGTTGCAGTAATGGTTTCATATTGCTTTTTTTCCTGACTTGATATGGTATAATCGCCCATAAAACCATAAATTGTTCTATAAATATGGAAATAATACGCTTTTAAATCTGGAAATTCTTTGATATTTATAGTTCCCAGAATGTCCATAGCTTCCTTATACATGCCGGATATTCCCATAATGGATGCGAGGTTTAACTGTGCCTCTACTAGATTCCTGTTGCTACTTATTTTTTCGGCAATTTGTAGTTTTTTGCGGGCATAAGTCAGCGCGGAGTCCGATTTATACGATCTGTATTCATCATAAAGTTGTCCACATATATCGTAACGTTGCTGATCGGCAGATGTAAAGTTAAGCAGGTCTTTCAGCTTATTTAGCTTTTCCTCTTTTTGGTTGGAGTATATTTGGTAATTATCAACAGTTTTGTCCAATACGCTTAGTAACGAATCCAAATCGGTTCTTGCATATAAAATAACTGGTAAAACGAGTGCAAATATTACAATTGTAATCTTTTTCATTTTCGATAAACTATTTCTGACAAAAATAATGAAAAGATTTTATAATTATCACTTATATCACCCCACTTTCATCACTTTTCCGCTTCCGGCATACTTCACTTCCTGCGGTTGCCCTGTAAAACCGATAGTTCCAAACTCAACGCCTATGCTGAGAATCAGACTGACATCTTCCGTAAGCATTGCTTTTTGAGCTTCGGTCATTTGTGCCACCAGCACCTGTTCGCCCACAACCGTGTTGGCCGAAAACCATTCACTGTTTGTAACGGCAGAAGCACCATGCAAGCCCTCCACCACGGGTAAATAGTCATTGAGAGTGACATTGTACATCATGTCTGAAGCTGTTCCTAGCGTAATTATCAATCTGAAAAACGGTAAACGCTGAACATTGAAAAGATCTATTTCAGTATTGATGCGTGGTATAGTTACGATAGCTTTCAATTCTTCTCGCAGCAGTTCATAATTTATTGACACCCGCAGCACCGAATTAAACGGATAATTACGGTTGAAATTAAAACCATCCAAGGCCTGACGATATGCCGACAAACACACCGGACGCTTTCCTTTTTCTACAGAACTATCCAGTTTTTGTAACTTGTTACCCATGCCGTTCAACACCGAACTGATATTATAATCAGCCAGCCGGTGCAAACCACCAAAAGCCCAACGCACACCCGAAGCCCATTTGGTAACGCCACTCCATTCTTTTTGCTGAAGACGCATTCCTTCATATTGAGGTAGACGCTTAATCTTGTCGCCACTTATGCCGCCCTTCGAGCGCATAATTACCTTGTCGCTGCCACGACGGGTGTAAAAACTCACACCGCTCACGCTGCCCGAAAGTTGAAAAGGTCCTTTTACGATTGCCATAATTTACCACTAATGACCCCCAACCCCTAAAGGGGGGTTTTAAAGTTTGTACTTCTTATATAAAACGATTGTAATTTTGTTCCCCTTTAGGGGTTAGGGGTTCTCTATTACACCGTAAAGATACTGTAATTTTCTGTTTCGTACAAATTCAGTATATTTTTAGATCATATACCGGTTATCTATATAGGTATAGCGTAAATAACCGATTGATATACGATTATAGTACGGTATATATAGGATATATAAAATTACGGTATGATTAAGAATGGTTTATGAACGGGTTTCAGATAAAATAAAGTGTTTTTTTAAAATTGTTGAAAAATAATCGTTGATATATGGTTGTTAAACTAAACTATTCTGTAATTTTGTGAATGAAAAAATAAAATCTATGAAAACAGAAAACGCACAAAATTTAGAAGAATTTATAAGAATGGCATATGATACCTATAACAACTTCTGGAAGAATCCAGACTATTACCCAGATATTAAATCAATATATAATCAACAAAGTTTTGAGATTCATTTTCAAAATTATCTTAAAGAACTTCGAGAGAATATCCTCGTATATGAGGATTACAGATTAATAGAGCAATATGTTGATGCATTCTTTGAGAACATTCATTATTGGATTTCTTTTAATAAAGATGAAGAAAAATGGACGATTCAAAGAGGTATTGAAGTTAAATTCCTCTTGCAATTTAAAAAGAACATTCAGTGGTATGCCAAAAAGATTGAGCACACTACCCAGAGTGTTATTCACCCCTTTAATATAATACCT
>JBBRTR010000008.1:0-40660 GCA_038244215.1 Bacteroidales bacterium | reverse complement strand
TCATTAAATGAATGATATTGTGCGCCGTCACTGGGATTTGTAATCCCAGTTCTTGTATTCTTTGGATTTCTAATCCATAACAATTTGAGAGGTGCTGAGTAGTAACTATATCTTTTATTGCTTTGCATTTGCAAATATAAGCATTTTTTATATTTTTAAATCATATCCCTATAACTTCATGTCATATTATTATGGCAGCGAGTCATATTATTATGGCTGCGAGACAAATTATTATGGCAGCGAGTCATATTATTATGGCAGCGACACATATCATTATGGCTGCGAGACATATCATTATGGCTGCGACACATATCATTATGGCTGCGAGTCATATTATTATGGCAGCGAGTCATATTATTATGGCAGCGACACATATCATTATGGCAGCGACACATATTATTATGGCAGCGACACATATCATTATAACTTCGGGTCATATCATTATGGCTGCGAGACAAATCATTATGGCTTCGAGACATATCATTATGGCAGCGACACATATCATTATGGCTGCGAGTGATATCAACGGGGTCGGCAGACATAACAGGAGCTTCGGCGGTTTGCTGAAGCTCCTGAAAAATAGTAGAGTTTATTTTGCAGGTGATTCTGCTTTTTGCCGGCTACGTTTAAAGAATACAGCAATTTCGTCGTTCATCACGCTCAATCCCGGCACTTTGTCTTTGTTCTGTTTTACAGAGGAATAGACTTCAAGAGCTGCAACCAGGGTATCGCTGCCAACTGCCGTAAAAGTTTTCTGAATACCTTCGGCCAACTCGTTTATTTGATTGAAAATGGGCCGTATTGCATTAAACAACTCGTAGTCGCGTAAAAATTCTTCTTTATCAAAAATTGCAGGAAGAATTTCAGGATGTGTAATCACCACCTGATGAATCTTGTCGATTAAAGGTAAATAGGCATTACCTACTTTGAAAAGGGAATTTGTTTCGGTCTTTTGAAGAGTAGATAAAAAAGGCATTTTTGCCTTTACATTACTGAGACTTTCTGAAATAGCAGTTGCATCGGCTGCCGATAAACTTGCTGAAATTAGATTTTGAGCCATTTAATTTATTTTTTAATTTATTATTGAGTGAAAAAGAAATACATTATAATATCGGAGCAACCGGTTTTTTAAAAACTATTGATATTTTGCCTATGATTGAGTCAAACAGTATTCAGGTTAAACAGCAAAAAAACTATGACATTCACTATACTATCACCGGCTGCTCCGCTTATAAAAATAAATGATCTTGTTCAGTTTCAAAAACTCTCCTCAAATTGGTGCTGTTATAAATGATAGTATTGAAAAAACGGATTTTGAATTGCCGTCAATGGGTTTTATTTTATTTTTGAAAAAACGTATATCGATCGTGGCGCTAAAGTAATTAGTGTACGGTCAAACACCAAATTTTAAAGAGTAAATTAGCGGGACATAAGCCTCAAAACATTTGCTTATTATTAGATACTTAGTATGAAGTTTTATGAAAAGTGCGGGACACAATTTCAGATTGACTAAAAAACACAAAAAAACCGACACTTTTTGTAATGTCGGTTAAGCTTTGAAGATTAAAACGGATTAATTGGTCATGATACCAATAAGGAAATCGTGCAAATCGTCAACTCCTTTTAGATTTAATTTTCGCGCCAAACGTTGACGCATTTTACGCAGACTTTCCACTTTATAATCGAGTAAAATGTAAATGTCGTCAATCGGAATCTCAAGCAAATAGAGACAACACCAGATAATTTCCTTTTCAGAGATAGAAGGACAAAAAGTTTGCAATTTGCTGATTAAATTATTGAGTACCTCATTCATTTCGCTTGTAAATAATTTCTGATTGTTCAGATTTAATACCTCTTCATAGATGAGCCTGTTAATTTGCTCACGTTCATTATGATCTGCTTTTTTCCAATCAAGAGCAAGTTTCTCTTTCTTTTGGGCAATTTTGGTATTTAGCATCTCTTTTTTTCGCAACATTACTTCCTGTCTAATACTGGCCTTTTCTTTGGAATGGGTATCCTGAATATGTTTTTTCTCCTTTCCTGCACGTTGTAATAAAAGAATATAAAATAAATAAGACATGATTAATACAATCAAAATTATTCCGATTAAGTACCAAACCAGATTTTTATTTTTGACTACTTCTTTTTTAGTCGTATACATGGTTTCCAGATAGCTCCCTTTAATTTGGGCATCAATTTTACGAATGGAATCACTGAGTATTACGTATTTATTCATGTACATTGACATCTCCCGCATACGTCCTTTCCTAAATTCAGAATTTGTAAGAACCCTGTAACATTCTCTTTGTGTTCGTATGTCAGCATTATAATTTAATGCATGAAATGAATAATAGTATGCAGAATCAATTTTCTCAAAATAAAAATATACATTTGAAAGATACAAATAACGTAAAGCCTTATTATTTTTTATATACGGGTAATTGATTATTCTCTTTAAATAATAATAAGCCGAATCATATTGTTTTGAATCATAAAAATTCAAACCCATATCCTGAAATAATAATCCTTTTTGTAATGAATCAATTGCCCTTGATTCTAATTGTCTGTAATATTTCTTTGCCATTTCATAATTCTGTTCATCGTGGTAGGTTTCGCCAATATACAATAAGCAATGAAATGCAAGAGTTTGAGATTTATCTTTAATAAAATCAGAATGGGCTGTATAAAATTTCTTTCTTGATTGGATATAATCTTTTTGAATATTATAGATTTCTCCCATATCGTAATTAATCCGTCCTAACAAGATACTGTTTTTGGTATCACGAGTTATATCCGCCGTTTTCAGATAGAAGTTCATCGCTTTTTCATATTGTAAGACATATTTATAGGTACGACCTTTATATAAATAGCATTCAGCCAACCGGTCGCCTTCGGGGTGATTTTGATAATAAGCAATTGAAAAATCGAGCAACGAATCCGGTTTTAGCGGAAGAAGTTTTTTGTCAAGCGTCTTAATCATCAATAATCCATACAAAGCGCGACTGGCATCGGTTTTGTATTTATCGCGTGACAAATGTTGAAGGATATGTAAAGCCGAATCGGGAGCAGTTTCTATTAACTGTTCGGCAGTTTTCAATTCGTCAGGCATAGAGGAGCAAGCCGCAAAAGCACAAGCGATAAGAAGTAGAAAGAAGTAGTGAAGGTACGACCGATTCATGTTGCAAATATACGATTTTTAAAAAAGAATGCAACTTGCTATAATCTGTATAATCTGAAATAATTGAGACTAAAAAATAGCAAACGCCACGGAAATCTTCATTTTTCGTGGCGTTTAATTGTATGCCCTGAGCTAAAATTCCTGTTATTTTGCCAGCAACGCTTTTACTTTATCAGAAATCAAACGTCCTTCGGTTTTTCCTGCCAATTGTTTGCTGGCAGCACCCATCACTTTTCCCATATCCTGCGGTCCGGTGGCTCCAACTTGAGCAATAATTGCTGTAACTGCAGCCTCCAGTTCGGCATCAGTCATTTGGGCTGGCAGATATTTTTCAATAACCACAGCTTCAGCCAGTTCAATTTCGGCTAAATCCGGACGGTTTTGTTCCGTATAAATCTGGGCCGATTCTTTCCGTTGTTTCAGCATTTTCTGGATAATCTTCACCGCCACTTCGTCGGCCAGATTACCATCACTACCTTTAGCAGTTTTAGCTTCCAGAAATTCTTTTTTCATTCCGCGAAGTGCTTCCAAAGCCACTTTATCACGCGCAAGCATTGCCGTTTTTATATCGCCGCTTACTTTATCAAATAGTTCGTTCATTTTTGGTTTGATTAAAGCCCCCTAGCCCCCGAAGGGGGAATTGAGAGCATTTTCATTAATTTCTTTCTATGATTATTGTTTTATTATACTAATCAAAAGTCCCCCTTTGGGGGATTTAGGGGGCCACCTATTTCATCAACCTTCTTTTCCAAGCCGGAATATTTTCCACTTTTTTCAATTTAGTTTCATCTTCCAGATCGTCCAAAGTAAAAATCGGAAGTTCCTGTTCAATAACGACTTCTTCTTCGGGTTCATTTTTTAATGATTTCACATAATATTGTTCAAAAGCCTTTTCGGTTTCGGCTTTTTTCTGTTCCTCAATTGTTTCTTCTTCCGTTAGTTCCACTTCAGTTTCAGTCTCTTTTTTTGTACTATCAAAAAAACGTGAAGCTTCGGCACTCATAAACGGTTTATGCGCATGAGCCTTAGCAACGTATGCTGGCATCCCTGGAATATCGCTTACTTCAAAACCAGTTGCAATCAACGTGATTTTCACTTTTTCCTTCAGTTCTTCATCAAAACTTGCACCCCAGATAACTTGTACATTTTCACCTACTTTCGACATGAATTCGTGAATCTGTTCCACCTCTTCCATACGGATCTGATCACTGTTGGAGCAATACAAACTTAACAATATTTTGCTGGCACCGCTCACATCACTTGTATTCAGCAAAGGTGAATTCAAAGCATCTTCAATCGCTTTTGTAATGCGGTTTTCGCCGGAAGCGTAACCTGTATTCATAATGGCCACATTTCCATCCTTCATAATGCTGTACACATCAGCAAAGTCGGTGTTTATATAGCCTGGAACGGTGATTATTTCTGCAATTGCCTTGGCGGCATTTGTCAACACATCATCCGCTTTGGCAAAGGCATTCGAAAGTTCCAAATCGGGATAAATCTGTTTCAGTTTCTCATTGTTTATCACTAAAATGGCGTCTACATGCTCACTCAAAGCAGCCACACCTTCCAATGCCTGACGGATTTTCATACTTCCTTCAAAAGCAAATGGAATCGTAACAATACCGACAGTCAGGATTCCCAGATCGTGAGCCGCTTTAGCCACAACCGGCGAAGCTCCCGTTCCGGTTCCACCACCCATTCCGGCCGTGATGAAAACCATCTTGGTGTTATCCTTGAGAATTTCCTGAATCTTTTCAATGGATTCTTCGGCTGCCAAACGAGCAATTTCGGGTTTTCCACCGGCACCCAAACCTTCAGTAGTATCCGCACCCAACTGAATTTTGGTTGGGACAGGCGACTTTACCAAAGCCTGATTATCGGTGTTGCAAACCACAAAGGTCACATCGGTTATTCCCTGACGATACATGTGATTGACAGCGTTACCGCCACCACCGCCAACTCCGATAACTTTAATAATTGAACTGTCAACCAGTGGCAATTCTAAAGGCAAACTGTCGTCTAAATATCCCATATATTTATTTTTTTCAAAAATGATAATTCAAATTTCCTGTTTTAAATCTATTTTATAAAACTCTCAAAATAATATGATTAATTCATTTTATTTTCGTCGCCAAAAAAATTTATAAACCCATCGGCTAGTTTATCCCATGGTTTTTTTCTTGGAATTTTTGGCTTTTTCTCCGGCTTTGCAGCGGTTTCTTCAACCGGATGCTCTTTCCGATATTCTTCGGTCAAAAGTAATGTTCCTATCAATTGCGCATAAATCGGATCGCGGAAACGTTCATGCGTGTCGGCAGAAAGCCATTCAGAATGATCTCCAAAACGAGTATTGATACCCGTTTTTTCATTGATAAAATCAATCATTCCCGTCAGTTTAGAACCACCACCGGTGATTACAATTCCTGAATTTAGATCAAACGGTAATTTAGTTAGTAAGTCGAATGCAGGTTGTAAAATTTCTTCCAAACGTGCTTCAATAATGGTTGCCAAAAACCGGGTTGATATTTTAACGGGTACAGTAGGATCTTCAACTGAAGCAATCTGAACATACATTGGAGAATCCACTAAATGTTCCAGAGCATTCCCTTTCAACTGTTTAATTCGTTCGGCATGCGCTTCACTAATTCCCAATTCCTGAATATCTTTTGTTATATTTTTTGCTCCCAAAGGTACAACCAATAAATTTTGAAGTGCGCCTTCGTGGTAAACGGCAAGGGTTGTTGTTGTAGCACCAAAATTTATCAAAGCGCAACCGGCTTCTCTGTCCTGATCTTCCAATACTACCGTAGATAAAGATTCAACAGTTAGCGGATTATATTCCAATACGATACCGGTTCTGTCGAAACAGCGTTCCAGTTCGGTTTTTATAATGGCATTTCCTGTAATCACATGATAAGTGGCGGTAATCTGATCCGCTTTGTGTCCAACCGGCTCATCCTCTCGTTTGCCATCGACAAAATAGGAAACCGGAATCACATCAAAAACAGTTGTTTCGGAAGACTGCGATTTCTTTTCACATTCTTCAAGCATTTCTGCCAACAAATCTTCAGTGACTACATTTGGTTTAGTAACAAAGCGGCTGACAGAAGACGATGTTTGTTTCATGCTTTTTGCTCCTACCGGAACAGAAACCTGTGAAATATCGGGTAATCTTGAACTGTTTCTCAACAATTTCAACAATTCACTCACCTTAAATGAAGCACCGGAAGGTTTTTCAACGATTCCCCATTTTACATCATCCGAAGTTTTCGATTCTTCTGATAAAATACGCAGTGCGCCACTTTCCAACACTTCAGCTGCCATGGCCGAAATGCGTGAACTTCCGAAATCAATCGCTATAAGTTTCTTTGAAATCTCGATGTGTTTGTTTGAAGTCATAACTTTTTGGCAATAATACTATCTTTTTTTTCACTAACCACCTTAACCGGAAGTTCATCAAGTGTTCCTGTTTTGGTACAAACTACCTGATTTTTATATTCTAAATTAATCCTTCTATATCTATTCCAGCCCATTTTATTAAATCCATAGACATAAAGTTTACGCAACTTTTCGAGCTTTGACTCATAATTATCCAAAGTTCCTAACATTACAATTGCATCGCCTACACGTGGAACAAGTTCTATTTTCAAATCATCCCGAACATAAATCTGCTCAATCTGAGCATTCCAGAAAGGGTTTTCTTCGAGATAAGTAATAAAGTCGAACAACTTTCCTGTTGCCATCGAAACCGTTACTCTACCGGATACTACAGGCACATAAGCGGCTGTATGAGGGGAAACGGGCATTGGTTTTCGGTCAATATCGATATAATAACTTCCGAAACCAACCACTCTGAATTTCGGACATCGTTGTGATAATTTAATATTTACAGCACCTTCCGGAGTTGTAAAACATTCCACACTTTTAATCATTTGATTTTTATGAAGAATATCTTCTATTGATTCTGTACGGATTTTTATCAACATCTTCCCTATCGGATTCAAACCGTTTTGTTCCAATGTCTGAGCAATTTCCTGTTTCGTAATTAACTGTCTTTCATCTCCGTCGGTAAATACGATATTCAAATCTTTGCAAACTTGCTGTTTTTCATTCCCTGAAAAAAACCAAAGTGTATAACCGATGTAACCCAACACCAGCAATGCAAAAAAACTTATAAATATATATTTCCAAACCGGTTTCATCTTAATTTCCAATTTCCAATTGATTAATTCCCAATTAAATCCACTTCATCGGAAAATGAAAATTGGAAATTAATTCTTTGTTAGTTTCTTCAGATATTCTTTTATTTTAGGCACTAATTTATCAATATCACCGGCTCCAAACGTCACCAATACATCCAATTCTTTTTCGTCAAGCAAAGATAATAGATTTTCAGATGAACACACTATTTTATTTTTGAGTTTAACATCCCTCAGTATCAATTCAGAACTAACTCCTTCGATGGGTAATTCACGGGCAGGATAAATATCCAGTAAAATCAGCTCATCGAGTTCTGAAAGTGCTGTTGCAAAATCAGATGCAAAGTCACGTGTTCGTGAATATAAATGCGGTTGAAAAATTCCTGTGATTTTCCGATCGGGAAATAAACTTCGGATAGAGAAAATACTTGCTTTTAATTCACTTGGATGATGTGCATAATCGTCCATATAAACAATTTTGTCTGATTTATAAACGACATTAAATCTGCGATAAATACCAGAAAAAGAAGAAATTCCTGTGCGTAGTTCTTCACTTGTCACTCCATTTAACCAGGCCACTGCCCTGGCTGCCACACTGTTTTCAACATTTATCCGAACAGGCAC
The DNA here is from genome assembly GCA_038244215.1 of Bacteroidales bacterium. Taxonomy (GTDB): domain Bacteria; phylum Bacteroidota; class Bacteroidia; order Bacteroidales; family Paludibacteraceae; genus Paludibacter. The sequence goes on along the minus strand of JBBRTR010000008.1, from coordinate 32,656 downwards.
TCCCAAACGAACATCATTAATTCGTTCGGTTGGCGTTACAAAATCGAAATGTATTTCTCCTTTTCCGAGACGAATATTTTCAGCGCAAAAATCTGCCTTTTCGTCCATCGCGTACGTGTAAAGTTTCACCCCTTTTTGCAATCTGGGTACAATATCAATTCCTTTTCGCATGATTAATGCTCCACCCGGACGAATCAACGACGTGAAATGCTCAAAACTCTCCCGAAAGGCATCGGCTGTTTCGTAAATATCCAAATGATCCGGATCCGCCGAAGTTATCACAGCCATATACGGTGAAAGTTGATGAAACGAACGATCATATTCATCCGCCTCAATAACAACCAAATTACTTTCGGATGATAAAAGTAAATTCGTATTGTAATTATTGGCTATTCCGCCTAAAAACGCATTACACGAAACCTGTGATTGATATAATAAATGTGCTGTGATGGTGGAAGTTGTGGTTTTACCATGCGTTCCGGCAATGCAAATTCCCTTGCTTTGACGCGTAATATCACCCAACACCTGAGCACGCTTTTGAATTGTAAAATTTTGTTCCCTAAAATATTTTAGTTGTGGGTGATTCTGAGGAATAGCCGGAGTTATGATAATCAAGGTATTCTGTGACTTCATAAATTCAGCAGGAATATACGTTACCGTTTCATTGAAACTAATCTGAATTCCTTCCGCTTGCAAACTTTTAGTCAGTTTGGTTTCTGTACGGTCATAACCGGCTACAGATAAACCTTTCGTATTGAAATATCGTGCCAACGCACTCATTCCAATTCCACCTATACCTAAAAAATAATATTTTGTAAACTCATTCATAATAAGATGACCCCCAACCCCTAAAGGGGAGTAATTTGCCCCAAACCCCTGAAGGGGCTTAAGAAATAGTTAAAAATAAATACCTATAAAAAATAAAACTTTTCCAGTTCCCCTTTAGTGGTTAGGGATCAATTTTAAAATTTCTCTAGCAATCCGGTCTGCCGAATCTTTTTCAGCCAGTTGAAGAATATTTTCACTGAGTTTTTTCAATCCTTCTTCATCTTTTATCAATTCCAATGCCTTGATTACCAATTGCTCTTTTGCATCAACATCCTTAATCATTACCGCAGCATCTTTTCGTACCAAAGCCAATGCATTCTGTGTCTGATGATCTTCAGCAACATTTGGCGAAGGTACTAAAATTACCGGTTTCGCCAATAAACAAAGTTCAGAAATTGAGCTGGCTCCGGCACGTGAAATTACCAGATCTGCAATGGAATAGGCCAGGTCCATGCGAGATACAAAGTCAGTCACCAGCAAACGAGGAGAAACAAAACTTTCAGCTGCTTTTTTTGCCGATTCAAAATAATATTTTCCGGTTTGCCAGATAATCTGAACATCCGTTTTCGATAATTCTTGCAGTCTGGCAATCACACTTTCATTGATAGTTCTTGCTCCCAGACTGCCACCAACAATCAGAATGGTTTTTTTTGTTTCATCAAAATTAAAAAACTGATATGCTTCCTTCGTTTTGGGTTCAATTTGGAAAAGATCCTGACGAACCGGATTTCCGGTCAGCACAATTTTTGCTTTCGGAAAAAAACGTTCCATTCCTTCGTAAGCCACACAAATACGATTCGCTTTTTTAGCCAACAACTTATTGGTTACTCCTGCATACGAATTTTGCTCCTGAAGAACCGTCGGCACATTGAATGACGAAGCCGCCCGAAGCGTTGGAGCACTTGCATAACCGCCCACTCCAATGGCTACATCCGGTTTGAAACGACGGATTATTTTTCGGGCAAGCAAAATACTGCGAAACAGATTTATCAGCACTTTCACATTGCGTAGCTTATTTTTACGGTTAAAACCGCTGACAGGCAAACCTTCAATCGGATATCCTGCAGCCGGCACACGTTCCATTTCCATGCGGCCCAACGCACCGACAAAAAGAATTTCAGCATCAGGCAATTGCTTTTTCAATGCATTGGCAATGCTGATAGCCGGAAAGATATGTCCGCCGGTTCCACCGCCACTGATAATAAATTTTCGTTTCATGTATAAGCTTCCTTTTATCTTTAGTTTTCAAAACCAATCAACAAGTTAACTGATTAACCAATTAACCTCCAATTATCCAAGTTCCTCAATGCTCACAACAGGAAGTTCTTCTTCCGCCTCTTCCGTTGTTTTCACAGGATTAGCTTGCTCCTCTTTTATTTGACGCGTTATTCCAAAAATAATTCCGAAATAAATACAGGTTATCAAAATGGATGTACCACCACGACTAATCAAAGGCAAAGGTTGTCCGGTAACAGGAATCAAACTTGAAGCTACTGACATATTTACAAAAGTCTGAATTACAATCATTAAAGAAAGTCCGATTACTAATAATGCCGGAAAAACAGACGAACAGGTTGTTGCAATTCTTCCCGCTCGGAAAAGCAAAATCAGATACAAAATAATGACGAAAATTCCGCCGATTAAACCCATTTCTTCGACAATGATAGAATAAATAAAATCGGAATAAGCTTGCGGTAAATAATCACGTTCCACACTGTTTCCGGGCATTACACCAAATAAACCACCCCGTGCAATGGCAATTCGTCCATGCTGAACCTGTCGGTTTTCATCAGTAATCACATATTTATCTGTTGTTGCTTCTTTTTTATCAAAATGTCTTTCAATACGTCCAGTCCATGTATATGCTCGATCCAGCATTTTTGGCATAGAATTTCTCGGGATGGCTTTTATAGCTCCATATCCCAATAATCCTGTCAAAATTAAAATGCCTGCCAGTGATCCCAGATATTTAAATGAAATCCGTCCGATAAACATCATGATAAAAACAACTGCGAAAAGAATAAATGCTGTTGAGAAATTCTCAAGTAAAATCAAACCACATATCGATATCAGCATGATAATCGTATTTCGGAAATAAGTCCATTCTTCCGCTTTGGAATCTTTAATCCGTGAAATCAAATCGGCAGCCACAATAATAACCGATAATTTAGCCAATTCAGAAGGTTGAAACTGAACTCCACCAATAACCAGCCATCGGGCAGCATCATTTTCGCTGTGCCCACGGAAAAGCACAAAAATCAGCAAAATAGCAGAAAGCAACAATCCGACATAAGAGAAAATACGAATAAATCGATATGGAACCAAATGTACCATAAATGCAATCAACGCTCCACCAGCCAGAAAACTTACGTGACGAATCATTGGAGTCGTGTGACTGGCTGCTTTATAAGCCAGGGTACTCGATGCACTATACATTTCAATGGTCGAAAGAATGCACAGAAAAATGAACACAATCCACAAGGTTGCATCGCCTTTTAAATATTTTCTGAATAGATTTTCCATATTTACCCCTATCCCCTAAAGGGGAATTATTTAGCGTGAGTTTTTCATTTTTTCATTTCCTAAGGCCCCCTTTAGGGGGTTGAGTGTCATTATAAATCTCTTACACAATTTTTAAATTGTTTTCCCCGATCTTCATAATTTTTAAATAGGTCAAAGCTGGCGCAACAAGGTGAAAGTAAAACCGTATCACCTTCGGAAGCCATTTGATACGACGCATAAACCGCATCTTCCATGGATTGAACATCTTCGATTTTTTCTATTTTCCCATCAAAAAATTTATGCAATGGAGTATTATCAACACCCATAAAAATAAGTCCTTTTACTTTTTCACTAATCAGACGTTCAATTTCAGAATAATCGTTTCCTTTATCAGTTCCACCCAAAATCAAAACTACTGGCGTTTTCATACTTTGCAAAGCATACCAGCACGAATTTACATTCGTTGCTTTCGAATCGTTGATAAAACGGACATTCCGCACAGTTGCCACATATTCCAAACGATGCTCAACACCCTGAAAATCCTGCAAAGACTGACGAATACTCTCTTTTTTTACATTCACGATAGTGGCCGTCAAACCTGCTGCCATTGAATTGTAGGTGTTGTGCATACCTTGTAAAGCTAATTCTGATGTTGGCATAGTAAATAATGTTTTAAGGGTTTTTATTATCAATTCATCGTTTTCGATAAATGCTTTTGTTTTCTCAGTTCGTTCAATGGCAAAAGGATATAATGCCGATTGAATATTCCTTTTTTCAAGTTCAGCTTTAATTACCGGATCGTTATCCCAGAAAATAAAAGCATCTTCTTCTGTTTGATTTTGCGTGATGCGGAATTTTGAATCCACATAATTTTGAAAATTATATTCGTAGCGATCCAAATGATCAGGCGTAATATTCAGTAAAATTGCAATATCGGCTTTAAATTCATTCATTCCATCTAACTGAAAACTACTGAGTTCCACCACGTAATAATCAAAGTTTTCGGTGGCAACCTGCAATGCCAGACTTTGACCGACATTTCCGGCCAACCCGACATTAAATCCTGAATTCTTCAGAATATGATAAATTAACATCGTTGTAGTTGTCTTACCATTGCTTCCAGTAATGCAAATCATTTTGGCATTCGTATATCTTCCGGCAAATTCAATTTCCGAAATGACCGAAGTTCCCAATTCATGCAATTTTTTAATCAAAGGTGCTTTATCCGGAATTCCCGGACTTTTAATTACTTCATCAGCAGTAAATATCAAAGCTTCCGAGTGTTGTTTTTCTTCCCACACAATTTCATATTTGTCCAACAAAGTCTTGTATTCCATTTTTATCTCCGATAAATCAGAAAGAAAAACGTCAAAACCTTGTTTCTTAGCCAAAACTGCAGCTCCTGCCCCACTTTCACCACCACCTAAAATTACTATTCTACTCATAAATACGACCCCTAATCCGTCAGCTGACGGAGAATTGAATTAGTTTTGTTATATATTTATTATCTGAATAAACTTGCCAAATCCCCCTTTAGGGGTTAGGGGTTTCTTTTTATCTAATCTTTAATGTTATAATTGTTATTGCTGCCAAAATAATACCCACAATCCAAAAGCGAATTACAATTTTAGATTCCGGCATTGCCTGCAACGGATGTTGGAAAATGGCTTGAATTCCTGCATTTCCTTGTTTCTGATAATGGTGATGCAAAGGTGTCATTTTAAAAACCCGCCTTCCTTCGCCATACCGTTTTTTTGTGTATTTGAAATAACTAACCTGAATCATTACTGATAAACTTTCTATGAAAAACACGCCACACAAAATTGGAATCAATAATTCCTTACGGATAATGAGTGCGAAAACAGCAATAATTCCACCTAAAGTCAAACTACCGGTATCGCCCATGAAAACCTGTGCCGGAAATGAATTATACCACAAGAATCCAATGGTCGCACCTATAAATGCTCCGGCAAACACAAGCAACTCACCAGTTCCGGGTAAATACATGATATTCAGGTAGCCCGAATAATTAATATTACCCGACACATAAGCCAAAATCCCCAGAATAACTCCCATAATTGCCGAAGAACCGGTAGCCAAACCATCCAAACCATCCGTTAAGTTGGCTCCGTTGGAAACCGCAGTTACAATAAAAATAGCAACAACCACAAATAAAATCCAACCGTAATCCTGAGCTTTGTCGCCAGCCCATTTGAATGCATCGGCATAATTGAAATTGTTATTTTTGACAAATGGAATAGTCGTTTTACTCGATTTTACTTCAGTTTTAGAATATCGTACACTTTCAACTCGATGTGTTTGACCTTTAATTTCTATATTTTCGCGAATTACCATATCCGGACTTAAGAACATAGTAAGTCCCACAATTAATCCTAAACCAACTTGTCCGACAATTTTAAATCGACCGCTTAATCCTTCTTTATTTTTACGGAAAACTTTAATATAATCATCCAAAAATCCGATTAAGCCTAACCAAACCGTGGTAATCAACATTAAAATGACGTAAATATTTGTCAAACTGGCTAATAGTAAAGTCGGAACCAGAATGGAAATAATGATGATAATTCCACCCATTGTGGGTGTTCCTTTTTTGCTCATTTGACCTTCCAAACCAAGATCGCGGATGGTTTCACCAATTTGCTTTTTTTGCAGATAATCAATGATACGACGACCAAAAAATGTTGAAAGAAGCAAGGCTGCTATAAAAGCCACTCCCGTTCGAAACGAAATGTAGTTAAACAATCCACCACCGGGAATATCAAAATTTTTATATAAATAATGGAATAAATGGTACAGCATATTGATTGATAATTGATAATTGATAATTCACAATTAATTTTTTGATCTCCCTTTAGGGTTTTCATCCATTTTAAAAACAATTTCGAACTTCTTCACGATCATCAAAATGATGTTTCACACCTTGTACAATTTGATAATCTTCGTGTCCTTTTCCGGCAACTAAAACCACATCACCAGCTTGAGCCAAGGCACAAGCAGTTTTAATTGCTTCGCGACGGTCGACGATAGTCAGACTTTTTGCTTTTTCCACAAAATCCAAACCTGCCAACATATCATTCAAAATATCCTGCGGTTCTTCAAAGCGAGGATTATCCGATGTCAAAATCGTTTTCCAACTTCCAACTACAGCTTCACGCGCCATCATAGGACGTTTCCCTTTATCACGGTTTCCACCGCAACCAACCACAGTTATCAAATGACCGTTTCCCTGCAAAATCTGATTTATCGTCCCGATTACATTGTTCAATGCATCCGGCGTATGAGCATAATCTACAATCACCGTAAAACCATCTGGAGAATGAAGTGTTTCAAATCGTCCCGAAACCGAATGCAGCGAACTGATAATGCGCAACACTTCCATTTCGTCCTGACCAAGCAAAACCGCAGCTCCAAAAACGGCTGAAAGATTGCTGGCATTAAAGCGACCAATAAAAGAAACATTCACTTCTCTTTCATTCATATCAAGCAACATACCTTCAAATCCATGTTCCAAAATCTTAGTTTTAAAATCAGCCATTGCACGAAGCGAATAACTGTACTTTTTTGCCTTTGTATTCTGAAGCATGACCAATCCGTTTTTGTCATCGATATTGGTCAATGCGAAAGAATCGGCTGTTAATTCATCGAAAAAGCGTTTTTTGGCTTTTAGATAATTCTCGAAAGTCAAATGATAATCAATATGATCGCGGGTGATGTTGGTGAAAATTCCACCATCAAATTCCAATCCGGCAATCCTTCGCTGATCAATTGCATGAGAACTTACTTCCATAAATGCATATTCGCAACCGGCTTCTAGCATTTGTGCTAATAATCTATTCAATTCCAAAGCATCAGGAGTTGTGTGAGTTGCTTCTACAGCCACATCGTTGATATAATTGATAACAGTAGAAAGCAATCCTGATTTATGCCCTAGCTCTCTAAAAAGCTGATAAAGCAAAGTGGCAATCGTTGTTTTCCCGTTCGTACCGGTAACACCAACCAAAATCATTTTTGAAGATGGAAATCCATACCATGCCGAAGCCATTTTTCCTAAAGCATCCGAACTATTTTCCACTTTCAAATAAGTCACATTTGAATTTATTTCCAACGGAAATTCCTCGCAAACAATCGCAATTGCTCCCTTTTCGATAGCCATTGAAATATATTGATGTCCATCGGAAGCTGTCCCTTTTGTAGCCACAAAAACACAATTTGGTTCCACTTTTCGTGAATCAAATTGAATCTCTGAAATTTCTAATTCGAGATCACCGGTTGTTTTGAGCAAAATCACGTTTTGCATTATGTCTGCTAAAATCATATTCGTCTATTTTTCAGTATTAAACAAATTTTATTCAAGATTTATAGAAATAAAACTTCCCTTCCGTGCAAAAATTCCCGGAATCTGATTTTGAGAAATCACTTTTCCCCGACCGAAAACCTGAACTTTGAGTCCCATTCTTTCCAATAAAAAAACAGCGTCTTTTGCACCCATTCCTATTAAATCCGGTATTACATTTCCAGGCATTGAAACCGGTTCAATTCGGATTTGTTTATCAACTGTATGTGTTTTTACCCAATCCTTAGAATTTTCGGGAAGGGATAATTGCAAATCAGTCATCACACATTTAAGAGCTTTATAATAACCCATTTTTAAATAAGGTTCAACCGGACTTTTGGTAATTGTATCAGGCTCAAAACTATTTGGTGCACGATTCGACTTTAACCCCATGACGTATTCGGCAATATTTTTAAATACAGATCCGCTCATTGTTCCGCCGGAAGGATAACCAATTCCCGGTTCACGCATTACAACAATACAAGTATAAAGCGGATTTTCGTAAGGGAAATAACCACAAAAAGCAACCTGATGTTTAGTTCCACCTACTTTATATCCATCTTTCCCCTGTGAAATTTGAGCTGTTCCGGATTTTCCACAAATTCGGACATATTTAGATTTTACATTTTGAGCAGTACCCATTTTATCTTCTACAACTCCAAGTAAACAAAAACGAATGTCCTTTAATGTGGATGGTTTACATATTGACTCATTAATAACTTTAGCTTTAAAATCTTTAATTATCAACCCATTTCGACTTATCGATTTGACAAACATCGGCTGAATCATTTTCCCGTCATTTGCAATTGAATTATAAAATGTCAAAGTATAAATAGGTGGAATTTGAGTTTCATAACCTACTGCCATCCACGGTAAAGTTGTGTTTGACCATGTACGCGATTTATCATTTGGATGTCTGATATTTGGCGTTGCTGTTCCTGGAATTCCAAGGTCCATTGGCTGATTTATTCTCATTTCATACAATTTGTTCACAAACGCAGCCTGATTATGTCCGTATGCATTCACTATAGCCCGCGAAATTCCAATATTGGATGACCCGTAAATGGCCTGAGCAACTGTGATTTTATGATAACCACCGTGATTCGCATTATGGTCAGTCATCGTCCGGTTTCCATAATTAAAAAGGCCGTTGTAGGTATTAATGGTGTCGGTAATCCTTACTTTTCCTTCATCAAGAGCAGCCATTAACGAAGCTACTTTGAAGGTAGAACCCGGTTCGGTGAGATCAGAAACGCATCCATTCCGATTTTCAGTGTAAGAACCATCCTGATTTCGTTGCATATTCACAATCGCTTTCACTTCGCCCGACTTTACTTCCATTAAAATGGCGTAACCAACTGCTGCATCGAATTTTTTCACTCCGTCCAACAAAGCTTTTTCGGCAATATCCTGCAAATCAACATCGATGGTCGTGGTAATATCCATACCATCAACCGGCTCCAACTGAATGGTTTCCATATAACTATTAGCCACTTTCTCACGAGTTGAAAGACCGGAAACGCCTAACAGTTCTTTATTGAAACTCAGCTCGACTCCGTTTTTTCCGCCTTTTGATTCTTCAGCATAAATATCACCAATAGTACGCGAAGCCAGCGAACCAAAAGGTTTTACACGTTTGAAAAGTTCCTTAGTAATCAATCCACTTTTATTTCGTCCAAGACGGAATAACGGAAATGTTTTAAGCGTTTTAAGTTGAGCATATGAAATTCGTTTCGGATACAATGGAAATTCCCCTTTACCGGTATTATACGCTTTCTGAATTATTGTTTTGTATTCATAAGCTGTCCTATCGCGAAAAAAGCTTGATAAATAGATTGAAACCGAATCGATATTATTTTTAAATAGAATTCCGTTTTTTTCGTGCAATGCGGGAACACGTAAATCCAAATAAATATAATAAGTCGGGATAGAACTTGCCATTAGTTTACCATTGCAGTCGAAGATATTTCCTCTATTTGGTCTGACAACAATATTTGTCTTTCTACTTTGAGCTGCTAAGGCCATCCACTTATCTTTCTCAACAAACTGAATAATAACGATTTTATAAATCACCAACAGAAAGGAAAGGCATACAATTACGTATACAATTCCAAACCGCAGGACTATACTTTTTCGTTTATCAGCCATTATTTTTTAGCAATTGAGTCGGTTATTACAATGGGTGGGATTATAGTCTCTTTCAAATTCAATCCGCGAGCATTCACCATATTAATCACGTTCGATTCGCGACTAAGTTGCATTAATTCAGCTGAAATAGTGAGTGATTCATATTTTACATCCTGAATTTTCTTTTTCATATCAATTTCTTTTGCCAACTGAGTTTCACAGTAAAAACGATTATCAACATACAAAAAAGTCAGTACTGCAATCATAATCAACAAACTATATTGTTTTTTCAAAAAATTCTTGGTCAGAATGTTACCGTTCAGAATATCCCGAACAGAACTCGATTTAATATCCGAGAAATCTTCACTTCCCTTAATCGCAGCTATTATTTTCTTAAACCAAGACATTTTTTTTATTTACGATTTAAAAATTTACATTTTATAATTGAACAAAGAACAAAGACAAAAGACAAAAGACAAAAGACAAGAATTTACTTTTTCCGAATCAACCAATTAACTAATTAACTAATTAACTAACCATTAAATCAATCAGCCTTCAATTCAGCAATTCTCAGTTTTGCACTTCTAGCTCGAGGGTTGCGACCAATTTCAGCTTCTTCAGCTATTATCACTTTATTATTTATTGCTTTTAACGGTGTCAATACATTACCGTAAAAATCTTTTTCCAGCTGACCTTCAAAATTTCCACTCCGGATAAAATTCTTCACCAATCGGTCTTCCAGCGAATGATAAGTCAGCACCACCAAACGACCGTTCGGATTCAAAACTTCAAGACTTTGATTTAAAAGCGATTTCAGAACATCCATTTCTTTATTAACTTCGATACGTAATGCCTGAAAAACACGCGCCATATCTTTCTTTTCTTTTTCGCGCCCGAAAAAAGGTTTCAATACTTCAATAAAAGGAAAGATCCGGTCGAAAGCTGCATTTGAACGGGCATTGACAATCGTTCTGGCAATTTTGCGTGAATTATGCAATTCGCCGTACAAATAAAACACATTAGCCAGTTGTTCTTCTGAATAAGTATTCAGCAAAAGCGCAGCTGTAAGAGGCGATTTCGTATTCATTCGCATATCCAATGCTCCATCAAAACGGAATGAGAAACCACGTTCCGCTTCATCAAAATGATGAGAAGAAACGCCAAGATCAGCTAAGATTCCATCCACTTTTTCTATATTGTGATAACGTAGAAAATTCGTCATGTAGCGGAAATTACTCTTGACGAAAATGAACCGTTTGTCATCCAGAACATTTTTTACTGCATCTTCATCCTGATCGAAACCAAGCAGTTTTCCATTTTTCCCCAACCTCGATAAAATCTCACGCGAATGACCACCGCCACCAAATGTCACATCGACATAAACACCATCAGGTTTAATATTCAGACCTTCAATGGTTTCGTTTAGCAATGCGGGAATATGATAAACCCCTAACCCCTGAAGGGGGACTGAGTTAGCTTTGTCTCTTTTTATATCTTTCATTTTTATATCTCAAATAGAATAAACTATTTTAATTCCCCTTTAGGGGTTAGGGGTTTCATCATTCTTTCTTTCAGCAAAGCTGCAAAATCAACCGGAGACATTTTCACTTTTTCATATCCAGCTTTGCTCCAAACTGCGAAACGGTCAATAAGTCCAACAAACAAAACTTCTTGATTCTCAATTCCAATCAATTGCATGTTCTTTTTCGAAATCAACACACGACCCTGCGAATCAATATCCAGCCATTCGGCATCCGAAACATATTGCATCAACAAAAGCTGATCCGTTGGATCCCATTCATCGAGTTTCGACTTGAAATCTTCCACTTTTTCGTTCCAAACATGCTCCGGAAAAAGTATCATGCAATCATTTTCAGCATCTTTGCGCATAACAATTCGTTCTCGTTCGCCATCGGGTAACAGTTTACGATAAGCCGAAGGAATAAAGATTCTCCCCTTTACATCGGCTTTTGCATCATATTTTCCTATAAATGTTGACATATTTTTACGGATACATTATTTCAACGGTAAAAGTATATAATTAATTTCAAATTCCCCACTCTACACCACAAAAAATTTATCAACAACTTTCAAGAATATAATTAGGTCATTTGAACAACTTATCAACAGTTTTTGAACAATTATTTTTAATTTTGTCTCGATTTAATTTCCTACGTATCAATTATATAAAATCATATATTATAAATTTATATAAAATTACATTAAGGTGGGGAAAAACGCCTTAGTTTATAAAATTAAATTCATTTTACTCGTTTCTATAAGTTTGTTTTCATCTGTTTAATATTTAATGATTTTTCGTACATTTGCACTTCAACAGAAAATACAGGAAAAAAGATGAACAAAAAGGATGTAATCAGGATAGATGTTGCAGGTGTGCTGAAGAATAAAGCACCAAAAACCAATGTTCCGAAATTCATTATCAATTTCTTAAAAAAAATCGTTCACGAAAAGGATTTCAATCAGTTATTCGAAGATAATCAGGGTGTAAAAAATCTCGATTTCATTGAAAAAAGTCTTGAAATGTTTGGTGTTACTACAAGCATTACGGGAAAAGGAAATCTACCTCCTAAAGAAGGAAAATATATCTTTGCCAGCAACCATCCGCTTGGCGGACTCGATGGAATGATGATTGGTCTGATGATTGGAAAAGAATATGACGGAAAAGTAAAACTCTTTACTAACGATTTATTAATGTATGTTGAACCATTACGAGAGATGTTTATTCCTGTTAATAAAGTTGGAAGTCAGGCCAAGACATACGCCGAAACACTACAAAATTTCTTCGATTCAGATAATCACTTGATCACGTTTCCGGCAGGAATGTGTTCGCGCAAAACGAAAGGAAAAATCGTTGATATGGAATGGAAAAAAAGTTTTATCAGCAAAGCCACCCAACATCAACGCGACATAGTTCCCATTTATTTCGAAGGTCGGAATTCGCGATTCTTCTACAATCTGGCCAAATTACGGAAATTTCTGGGCATAAAACTCAACGTGGAAATGTTGTTTCTAGCTGATGAAATGTTTAAACAAAAAGGAAATCATTTTACCATAAAAATCGGAAAAATGATCCCGTGGCAAACATTTGATAAATCGAAAACTCAGATGCAATGGGCACAATGGGTCAAAGATATCGTTTACAAAATAGGTCGTACCTGATTCATTTTAGAATCATATTCAACCAAAGAAATTAATTATTACCAAACCATGCGCACAGAAAAAATTATCCGAATTGATATTGCTAAAATACTGAAAAACAAGATACCGAAAACAACAGTACCTAAGTTTATTGTCAACTACCTTCGAAAAATAGCACACGAAGAAGAATTCAACCGATTTTTCAGCCAGAATCCCGATCTGAAAAATCTTGATTTTATAGAAGCAGCATTCAAATATCTTGAAGTTACAACAGTAATTGAAGGAAAAGAAAATTTACCACCCAAAGGAGGACGTTATATTTTTGCGAGTAATCATCCACTGGGAGGCCTTGATGGCGTGGCTACCGGTTATTTGCTCGGGAAAGAATACGACGGGAAAGTTCGGTTTTTCTCGAACGATCTGATGATGAATCTTCATCCCATGAAGGAAATGTTTGTACCGGTGAATAAAACCGGAGTACAAAGCAAAGATCATGCAGAACAGATGCAGAAATTATACGAATCGGATAATCATTTGGTGACTTATCCTGCCGGTATTTGTTCCCGAAAAACAAAAGGAAAAATCTGTGATTTGGAATGGAAAAAGAATTTTATTAGCAAAGCCATTCAGTACGAGCGTGATGTGGTTCCGATTTATTTCGAAGGGAGAAATTCAGAGTTTTTCTACAATCTGGCGAATATTCGCAAATTCCTTCACATTAAATTTAATATTGAAATGCTTTTTTTGGCTGATGAAATGTTCAAACAAAAAGGAAAGAAGTTCACGATACGAATAGGGAAACCGATAACATGGGAAACATTCGACAAGTCGAGAACACACGCAGAATGGGCACAATGGGTAAAGGATATTGTTTATAAGATGGTTTAAAAACAGAAATATCAAAATTACTTTTTACAAATCAAGCAATCCTTCGGGCAATTTTACATAAATGATTTTTTTGTCGTGATCAATTTTTTCAATGTATTCTTCTCCGGCAGGAATCAATAATTCATCATCATCGGTTGGAATAACGAATAGCACATTTTCTGTGGTTTGATCAACTTCCGAAATCACACCGAGTAATCCTTTTTCGGCATCCACCAGACTGAATCCTGCGAAATAATCCAGTTCAATTTCAGTATCTTCCACTTTTTCGAGGAACTTTTTAGGTAAGTAAATGGTCATTCCGGCAAACTCACGTGCCTGCGCATCTGATTTCACACCTTCCAACTTCAACAAACCGGTCGTACTTCCTTTAAAACGGTACTCTTCAACAAAAAATGGCACTAAAAGTCCTTCTATTTCAAAAATAAAATACGGCACATCTTCCCTATCGAACACGTCGGAAGTAAATGAAAAAGACATTTCACCATTCACACCGTGTGGTTTTGTGATTTGACCAATTGGGAATATTTCAGATTTGTATATCATTTGAATATAGTATATTTGGAAGATTTTTATCTAAGTCGAGATTTCAAAAATTAGCAATAAAATTTCATTTTAAATAAAACCTGCTATTAAATTAATTGTCAATGCAACCACAAAAGTATTTAGAATAAAGGATAACAAACTATGAAGCGTGGTGATGCGTCTAATTTTCCGGGAAGTAATATTCACATCCGCAACTTGAAATGTACAACCTACACCAAATGAATAATAGGCAAAATCAAGGTAATCAGGCTCATCTTCCTCAGGAAAAGTTAATCCACCAATGTATTTATTACCATTTTTATCAATCGAATCGTAATATTCATGCGCATAATGAAAAACATAAATGGTATGAACCATTACCCATGAGAGAATCATTCCTAAAATACAAGATGGAAGAAATAACGCACTATCGCGAATTGCTGAATCTTTTGAAATTATAATCATCAATACCGTTAACATTCCCGCAAAGGCTGATAACAATATCATTAGAAAAACAAATAATACACTTCCGTCATCTTGCGGCGCTTTTTTTCGTATTTGAGGCACAGTTCGCTTAACAATAACGATCCAACTGCAAACTAGAAATGTCAATGTAAAAACAATCCATGAAGCCATTGTCAAAAGCAACAAACTTATATTACTTTTCAGCAAAATAAATGGCAAAACTGCTAACAAAACACTTATTATCAAGCGAGTTAACGGATGCATTTTTTCTATTATATTATTTCTTTGTTTGTCAGCTTTCTTCATATTGCGACTATGTATTTTCAAATAAGAATCATTAAAACAAAGGTTATATTCGATTGAATCAAAATATAACCTTTACTAAAAAACTTGAATATATTATTCTACAACTGTCACCCAATTGTGTGAATCAGGTTCGTCACCATACTGAATCGCGCGTAATTTATTATATAATTTTTCGCAAGTTGCTCCTGGTTTTCCATTATGCGAAAAAATGTAGGATTTATTTTCGTCAAAATCATCAATGCGTTCAATGGGACTGATAACGGCAGCTGTTCCACAAGCTCCGGCTTCTTCGAAAGTTGCAAGTTCTTCAACTGGTATCTGACGTCGCTCAACTTTCAATCCTAATTCTTCAGCCAAAACCATTAAACTTTTATTCGTAATGGATGGCAAAATGGAAGATGATTTCGGAGTAATATAGGTATTTTCTTTTATACCAAAAAAGTTGGCAGCTCCGCACTCGTCAATATATTTTTTTTCTTTGGCATCAAGGTAAAAAATGTTTGAATAACCCAATTCATGAGCGCGCTGACCGGCTACAAGGCTGGCTGCGTAGTTTCCACCCACTTTGTATTTTCCCATTCCTAACGGAGCTGAACGGTCGTATTCCCGCATGATTACGAATGGCGTAGTTTTAAAACCACCCTTAAAATAAGGTCCAACAGGCATAACAAAAACAATAAACATGTATTCGGTTGCAGGGTTTACACCAATTTGTGGTCCGCTTCCAAAAAGTACCGGACGAATATACAATGAAGCTCCAGACTCATAGGGTGGAACAAACCGTTCGTTCATTTTTACCACTTTTAAAACAGCTTCTTCAAATTTTTCAACCGGAACTCTTGCCATCATTGTTCCATCACTCGAATCCTGCATTCGCAATGCATTATCGTGCATTCGGAAGATGCGCACTTTGCCATCTTTGCCACGAAAAGCTTTCAGGCCTTCAAACGCTTCCTGTCCGTAATGAAGACTTGTAGCGGCAATATGCAAGCTAATATTTTCACTTTCATGAACTTCAAGGTCGCCCCAAGCACCGTTGCTATAATTACAACGTATATTGTGATCGGCTTTCATATAGCCGAATCCCAAACTACTCCAATCTATATTTTCCATAATTTTACTTTATTTTTTCTGTATTTCTAAAATCTATATCAATCAACTCCTCAAGTTCCTTTTGGGGGGATTTAGGGGTCTAATGACCAATTGACTTTCATTTCCCATATTAAACAGTAAATCAATGATGCTTAAATCCGGGAGAAATCCAAATTTCTGATCAAAAACCTGATAATACGGCTTTGAATCGAAATCCATATTTTTTTTCTTCGGATGAAAACAATTTCTTAAATCAACAATATTCTCATCCAATGTTTTATTATATTCCTTCGTCTTTTGAATGTTAGGTTTTAATAATAATAATTCCAACACTTTTGACTGAATTTCCTGAGTAAAATCCCAAAGAAAATCCCATTTTTTTTCAAAAAACGGTTGAAAATCATCTTTATAATATTCAAAAAACGGTGTCGAATTGTAAGCCGACTCAATCGAACGCCAGTGATGAATTTGCCAGTCGTTATGCTCAGAAATTCGAACATCGCGTGTCAATATTTTTTCAGCACTTGCTTTTTCTACCGGAATACTCAGTGACATAACTCCATTTGCCGTTGCAATAGAACACCGATTACGATAGGTTTGTTTCTCGTACGAATCGCAATTTTCCAGAAATACCGTTTCAGCTTTTGCCATCGCCCCATAATATCCAACCGGAGCTAAATATGCTATTGACAGACAGACTGATTCCATACTTAATTTTTACTGCTTACTCCTTACTGCTTACTCCTTACTGCTTACTGCTTACTCCTTACTGCCGACTACAAACTTATTTCTCAGCATTTTTAAAGAACCGATTCAAACGGATTTTTCCATTAAACCAACCTTTATCTTTATCCAACGATAACCAAACCAGTACCGGACGACCAACCACATGATCTTCAGGCACAAATCCCCAAAAACGTGAATCAGCAGAATTATGACGATTATCACCCATCATCCAGTAATAATCCATTTTGAAAGTATAAGTTTTTGTCGGTTTTTCATTGATATAATAAATTCCGTCTTTCACTTCCACTTTATTGTGCTCATACGAACTGATACAACGTTCATAAATTGTAAAGTTGTAAGGATTTAAAGCTAAAGTTGCACCTTTTTTCGGAACCCAGATCGGTCCGTAATTATCACGATTCCAGTTTTTATGACTACCTAAGGGAAATACAGGTCCTGCAAACTCTCCAGGTTCTATTTTAATTTTTTGGACACCGGTTACCTGCTGCAATTTTGCATAACTTTCTTCGGTCAAAGGAAAATGATAAACCGGCAAATTAGCATTCAATCCTAACATTGTAATCATTTGAACATTTTGCTCATTGGTGTTATCAAGTAACTGAATATCATCTTTACTGATATGTAAACTTTCAAGTAAGTCGGCATTTAATCGCGTTCCATCAGTTTGTACATAATAATTAAACTGAATTCCAGAAAATTTTTCCTGTTTTTCATTGTTTATATAGACCTGATTATCTTTAATTTGCATCCAGTCGCCCGCAATTGCCACACAGCGTTTCACATAATTTTCCTGACGATCCACAGGTCGATATACAATTTCTCCAAAAATATCTTTCCGGTTACGAACCATGTCACGACCATACATGTAACACAAAGTATAATAGTCCGGATTCTGTTGTTTCACACAAACAGTATCACCTGTAGGAAAATTAAACACCACAATATCATTGTTTTTTATCGTATCAAATCCTTTCAACCGTTTATATTCCCACTGTGGATGTTCAATAAACGATTTACAATCCAAAATAGGAAAAGTGTGTTGAACCAAAGGGAATGAAAGTGGAGTCATGGGAACACGTGGTCCATAACTTGCTTTGCTCACAAACAAAAAATCACCGACTAATAAAGTCTTTTCCAACGAAGAACTTGGAATTTGATAATTTTGGAACAAAAATGTATTGATAAAATAGACGGCAACCAATGCGAAAACAATCGCATCCACCCAACCCATTACGGCCAAAAGTTTCTTATTTTTCGATCTTTTCCACCATGTCCAGGGAATGAAATGAGTGATAAACGAATCGAAAATCACAGGCAATAATAGCAGCCACCAGAAATTACCGACCCAAATGATAAAAAGGATATACACAAGGCACCAGATAATGGCTTTAATCCATTGTTTCAAAGGTTGATCGAAACGAGAAGTTTGTTTTTCAGTATCCATATTTTAATTATGAATTATTAATTGTAAGTTATATTTTAAAATTTCAGTAAGTCATTCATACCCAAAAATCCTTTTTTACCGGCAGTAAATTCAGCAGCAATAACAGCTCCAAGAGCGAGACTTTCTCTGCTTTTTAATTCGTGAGTTATTTCAATAAAATCAACATCCGATTCATACCGACTAGTATGACTTCCGGGACCCTTTCCTTCACGAATAGATTTAATGGCAATTTCTTCCGGTTTAGTTTCCATTTCTTTTACCCAAGCATTTTTTCGATCAATATTTTCAAGAATTCCTTCTGCTAGTGTAATCGCAGTTCCACTTGGTGCATCAAGTTTCTGAGTATGATGAACTTCAGTCATTTCCACATCGTAATCGGGGAACTGATTCATAATGGAAGCCAGATATTTATTGACTGCCATAAAAATATTTACACCCAGACTGTAGTTTGATGACCAGAATAAAGTCTTTCCATTCGTTTCAATTTCCTTTTTCAACTCTGGCAATGCATCCGTCCATCCGGTTGTTCCGCAAACCACAGGAACATTCGCTTTGAAAGCACGTTTTATATTCGAAAGAGCAACATGCGGCGCTGTAAATTCGATAGCAACATCAGCACTTTTAAATTCTTTCGAATCAAAATCATCCAAATTATCAACATCTATTTTTGAAACAATTTCATGTCCACGTTCCAACGCAATCCGCTCAATGGTTTTACCCATTTTTCCATATCCTATTAATGCAATTTTCATATGACCAGCCCCCTAACCCCCTGAAGGGGGAATATTTCGGTATTTATTTGATTCTTAATTTTATAAAATGTTTTATTCTCCCACCCAATTCCCCCTTCAGGGGGTTAGGGGGCAGATGTTCTAATACTGTCCCGTTCCCAACAAAACCAACGTACAGGCTTCTTCGGCAATAATCCCGTTTTTTTCCAGTAAATTTTCAAATTCTTGGTTCTCAGTTCCGGGATTAAAAACCACACGTTTTGGTTTTAATGACAAAACATAATCATAATACTCCGGTTGATGTTTTGGTCCGATATACAATGTCACAGTATCCAAATCTTTATAATCCTTTCTTTCTGTATCCACCGTTTTCCCAAAAACCACATCTGGACGAACGCCAAATAATTCTATTTCGTGTCCGTATGACAATAAACGTTCTGCAGCTTTATAAGCATATCGATCAGGATTATTGCTTGCACCGATTATCAATGTCTTTTTCATAACTGTAAATTTTTAAATCGTAAATAACTTAGCCTTCTCTGAAAAAGTCGAAACACTCAAAAATCTCTTCTTTTGTCGCAGTTTGATTAATATAAATTTCACCGACATCAGACAACAAAGTGAAATTTATTTCTTTCGATTCATTTTTCTTATCATGTGTCATCAGTTCGAAAAGTGCAACGTAATCCTTGCAGCTAAATTCAAAAGTACCATAATACTCTTTCATCAAATATTTGAGTCGAAGCAAATCGTCTTTCGGAAAATCCAGTTTTATGAATGATAAATACAATTCACACAACAAACCCCACATAACAGCATATCCGTGAAGTGCCGGACGTTTCACCTTATATGACCAACTTTCAAGCGCGTGGCCAAAAGTATGACCCAGATTTAGTGATTTCCGTATATTTGCTTCGAAAGGATCAGCTTCAACAATTCGTTCCTTTATTTTAAAGCTTCGGTTGAGCAAATCTTTCAATTGACCGTAATCAATTTCATTCAGATTAAACTTCAAAACCCTTTCCCATTCCTCACGGGTATCAATCAAGGCATGTTTCACCATTTCGGCATAACCAGAACGCAAATTGGCATCATCCAAGGTTTTGAAAAAATCAATATTGATTAAAACAGTTTCAGCCGGAGCAAAAACTCCTATTTCATTTTTCAAACCGTCAAAATTTATACCCGTTTTTCCACCGGTTGCAGCGTCCACAGCACCGAGTAAAGTTGTAGAAACATTTATATATCGCAGTCCACGTTTAAAAGTCGAAGCCGTAAAACCGCCAATATCAGTAATCATTCCACCACCCAGATTTATCATCAGCGACTTGCGGGTTGCGCCATTTTCACTCAGATATTTCCATATTTCAACAGCAGATTCTATATTTTTATTTTCATCTCCGCTCGAAATACAAATCAAGTGACTGTCTTTCAACTTTTCGGATTGCAACAACATCGGTAAACAAAATTTCTGTGTATTCTCATCAACAAGTACAAAAATACTATCAGAAGTTTGCTCTCCGATAGCCTGATTTAGCTCCTCAATAAAATTCTCACATATTTTTGTAACCGACTGACTCATTTTTCGACATTTAGCTTACAAAGATACTTTATTCTTTAAAATTACCGATAGAATGGTAAGGAAACTGTCTGTTTTTTTTCTTCATTTCTATTTTGGATCTTTTCTAGTTAAATATTCTAAACAAATTCTTTATATATGAATACATGTTCATATATTTGCACGAAAATTACAGCCATGAATTTAAAACCAGATATTTCACTTATGGATAATGCAGCATATACCTTAAAAGCAATCTCCAACGGAACTAGATTATGCGTTATTTCTTTGCTTTCGGAGCAAGAAGAACTAAATGTTTCGCAGTTAGGTGAACAACTACAATGTGAGCAGTCACTTTTATCACATCACCTTACGGACATGCGGGCAAAAGGAATCCTAAATTGCCGCAGAGAAGGTAAAAATTGCTATTATTCTCTGAAGAACAAACAAATCGTTCAGATTATAGATTGCATCCGCACTTGCAACTGTATTTCATAAGTATTTATTCTAATCAAATATATGAATATATGTTGGTTTATACATTTTTCAAAGAATCATTTACATTAAAATAACAACAAATGAATGAATTTATAAAAAAGAATCTCCTGAAAATAATCGGAATAGCAGTTGGAGGTCTAGCCGGTTTTGCCTATTATCATTTTGTTGGTTGTGCTAGTGGAACATGTCCTATCACTTCCAATCCATATATCAGCGTTATATATGGTGCAGTTTTAGGTTACTTAGTATTTGATATGTTTAAAAAGAAAGAACATGGAACAAATTAAAAAATATTTTTCAAGCTGGGATTTATCCCGAATCATTCGTTTGGGTCTGGCCATTGCACTCGTATTCGGATATTTTTCAAGTAAAGAAACGATTTATCTTTTAGCAGGTGGATTTCTGGGAGTTCAGGCTATATTCAACATAAGTTGTCCGGGTGGAGCTTGTAAAACAAATGTTTCAGACAAACAAGAACCAATCGTAGAGCTAAAAAAATACGAACCCGAAAAATAAACAGAATGAACAGTACTTTTATAATCTCTAAGTCAGATTGCATGACTTGTACCAATAAATCGTTGAAAAGCCTTGGAACATTACAGGGTGTTTTCGGAGCTGAAATTGATCAGATTTCGGGAAAAGTGATGGTTTCACATACAGATGAAATCAGCAGGAAAGAAATTTCTGAAAAACTTCTTTCACTGGGTTATCAAGAAATTGAAGGAACTAAAGAACCTGAAATTAAATATGACGATCCATCCATTTGGGGATGTGCTTTATGAGTTTGTAAAGTTCATAAAGTTTGAAAAGCTAACAATAATAACAATTTCAAAATAATTAAACAATAATTTCACATGAAAAAGCTCATTTTCGCAAGCTTATTGCTCGCAGTAACTTTTTCTGCCTGTGCAGAAAAAAACAAAGAAAATAAAAAAGTAGAAAATAACAATTCAAAAGATCAAATTATGACTCCAATTCATTTAACTAAAGCAGAATTTTTATCAAAAGTATCCAATTATGAAGCCAATCCTACTGAATGGAAGTATTTAGGCGACAAACCATGTATCGTTGACTTTTACGCCTCGTGGTGCGGACCTTGCAAAACGATTGCTCCAATTTTGGAAGATCTAGCAAAAGAATATGCCGGACAAATCTATATTTATAAAGTAGACACTGAAGCAGAGCAAGAACTTGCGGCTGCTTTCGGTATCAGAAGTATTCCAACTTTGTTATTCTGCCCAATGGGTGAAGCTCCACAAATGGCACAAGGTGCTTTGCCTAAAGAAAGTTTCAAACAGGCAATTAATGAAGTTTTGCTGAAAAAGAAATAAAATTCTGATTGAGAACAATTTATTCTGTAAGAATACTTTGATTATAAGGTCCGTAAATAAATTCAAAAATTTGAATTTATTTACGGATTGTTTTTTTAACAAAATAATATATCACTATATCATTCATTTAGCTAAAATACATGATTTTTTTAAATGCAGTTAAACTTTTTCACTCTGAAATTGTCTTATATTGATACTTCCAAAAAATATTAAACAACAATTAATTCAAAAAAGCTTATGAAAAAGTATGGAATGCTGATTTTCAGTTTAGTTTTTATGTTCAGTCTCGCATTGTCGGCACAAGAACAAACTCCTCAACAAGGAAATAAAGGTGAAAGAAAACAGGTGACTGCTCAAATGCGGGCCGAACGTTTGGCCAAAGATTTAAGTTTGACTGACGATCAAAAAGCGAAAGTACAAGCTGTTTATGAAAAGAACGATGCTGATTTTGCAAAATTACGTTCGGAAACTGACAAAACTAGTCCGGACTTCAGAACGAAAATGAAAGCTCTGCGTGACTCGCAAAATGAAGATTTAAAATCAATCGTAGGACCGGAAAAATGGGCTCAACTTCAAAAAATGAATGCCGATCGTCAGCAAAAAATGAATTGAATGCGTAATTCTAATCAAAATCAGAATTAAATTCGAATTTTTCTTCACACAAGAACTCCCGTTAAATTTACATTTAACGGGAGTTCTTTATTTAATAATTTCCAACAAAAAAGCTGGAAATCAATGGAATGGTTAATGAAATTAAAAAGTATACACTTCAATTAAACCTTTAATTAAACTCAAAGTCAATAAGAGCAAATAACAAACAACAGGATATTAATTTTTAAAAAGAAAGAATTATGAAAAAGTATGCATTTTTAGTTTTAGCTTCCTTATTTATGTTTAGTGTAGCACTAAGCGCACAGGAACAAGTCAGGCTAGATGGTATGAAAATGATGACTCAAAAAGGAGAAATCAGAGCTCAACACCATCAGGGCATGATAACACCGCAAATGAGAGCCGACAAAATGGCTAAAGAACTTAGTCTTTCCGATGCTGAAAAAGCAAAAGTAAAAGGACTTATCGAAAAACAAGATGCAAACCGCATCAAAATGGCAGACGACGTGTATAAAATGAAACAGGAATTAAAAGCAAAGTTTGAAGCACAAAGGAAAACCAATGAATCGGATTTGCAAACTATTATTGGAAAAGATAAATTCCAAAAGCTTATTACTTTACGCACTGAAAAAATGCAAAAAATGAAACAGTGGAAAAACAGAAAGCACAATCAATCCAATGAACCACAAGGATATGGTCGACAGGATGGACAGAAAATGTAAAAAGCTGCCCAATCAATATATTAAAAAGCTCCGGAAATCAGATTGATTCCGGAGCTTTTTTTCTATTGTTTCATAATTTCCTGTTGATGACGAACTGATTCTTCGTGAATTGCCACCAGAACGGTCTTCATAAATTCACCGTCCATATCCATTTGAACAGCTTGAGAGATACGGTTTTTCAAAATTTCATCATAGCGTTGCTCCTGCAAAATCGGCATATTATGTTCTTTTTTGTAAATCCCGATTTCGACAGAAACACGCATGCGTCGAGCCAATAATTCAAGCAAACTAGTATCCAATTCGTCAATTTGTCTGCGTAAAGCTGTCAGACTTTCAGTCGATTGAGTCATATCGCGAATTACTATATTACTCAGAATAAAATCCAAAACATCCGGTGTTACCTGTTGAGATGCATCACTCCATGCTTTATCCGGATTAATGTGGGTTTCGATAATCAAACCATCAAAATTCAAATCCATAGCTTGTTGACAAAGCGGTGCAATTAATTCGCGTTTTCCACCAATATGACTTGGATCACAAATTAATGGCAAATTAGGCAACTGACGATGCAATTCAATCGGAATATGCCATTGTGGTAAATTGCGATAAATCTTTTTATCATACGTACTGAAGCCACGATGAATCGCTCCGATTCTTCTAACTCCTGCATTATAAATACGTTCGATGGCACCAATCCATAAATCCAGATCGGGGTTCACCGGATTTTTAATCAAAACCGGAATATCAATTCCTTCCAAAGCATCGGCTATTTCCTGAACAGCAAACGGATTGGCCGAAGTACGTGCGCCAATCCAAAGGATATCGACATTATGCGCCAAACATTCTCTGACATGTTTGGCAGTTGCAACTTCCACAGCGGTATACATACCAGTTTCTGCCTGAACGCGCTGCAACCAAGGTAATGCATCCGCACCAATTCCTTCGAAACCACCCGGTTTTGTTCTCGGTTTCCAAATACCGGCACGAAAAATTTTTATACCTTTCGATGCTAATCCACGAGCGGTTTCCATAACCTGCTCTTCTGTTTCCGCACTACACGGACCGGCTATAATAAGTGGACGTTTTGTGTCGACTCCCGGTAGTAATATTGATTCAAATTCCATAATTTTTCAGTAAACAGTTATCAGTGAGCAGTTATCAGTCACTAAACTGTAGTTTATATTATATTATATTTTTTCTTTCGTAAAACAATTATAAAAACAATCAACTGATTACCGTTGACTGTCGAATGTTAACTGTTTGATTCTATCCAGTGCTTCTTGTAACATTTCTTCATTGGCACAAAGCGATAAACGAATGTATCGTTTTCCTTTATCACCAAAAATAAATCCCGGAGTCATAAAAACATTTGCTTCATAAAGCACTTTATCGGCCAGTTCAGCACTGTCTTTGTAATTATCTGGAATTTTTCCCCAAAGGAACAAACCAACTTGTTTTTCGTCGAACGTGCAACCGAGTGTTTTCAAAATTTCTTCAGCCAGATTCCGACGATTTTGGTATAAATCAATGTTCATTTTACGATGCCACTCTTCCGAATTATTCAAAGCAGCAATGGCAGCCATTTGCATGGGTTTAAACTGACCGCTGTCGATATTACTTTTCACTTTCAGAACCCATTGAACAAATTGGGCATTCGAAGCCAACATACCCATACGCCATCCGGGCATGTTGTGGGATTTACTCATCGAATTTAATTCAATGCAAATATCTTTTGCTCCTTCGACCTGCAAAATGCTAAGTCGGTTTTCATTCAGAATAAAACTATAAGGATTGTCATTTACAATGATAATTCCATGTTTTTTCCCAAAAGCAACCAATTTTTCAAACAACTCAGGTGTGGCGCATGCTCCGGTTGGCATATTCGGATAATTCACCCACATGAGTTTTACGTTGGATAAATCCATTTTTTCAACGGCTTCAAAATCCGGTTGCCAGTTTTTATTTTCATCCAAATCATAAGTTAATACTTTTGCTTGTACTAAATTACTGACTGACGAATAAGTCGGATAACCAGGATTTGGAACCAAAACGCCATCTCCCAGATTTAGAAATGCCAGCGAAATATGCAAAATTCCTTCTTTCGAACCAATCAAAGGTTGAATTTCATTGGACGGATTAAGTTCTACACCAAACCATTTTTTGTACCAGTCGGCAAAAGCTTTCCGAAGTTCAGGAATACCAACATAAGGCTGATATCCGTGCGCATTGTCTTCAGCTGCCGACTTACACAATGCCTCTACCGTTTCTTTTGACGGAGGCAAATCAGGACTTCCGATTCCTAGACTGATTACATTCAGTCCTTTGGCATTCATTTCTGCAACTTCTTTCAACTTGGTAGAGAAATAATACTCATTGATTGAATTTAGCCTTTCTGCTGGTTGAATTATATGACCCCTAACCACTAAAGGGGAATTGGAGTTTGTTTCGTCACCCCTAACCCCTAAAGGGGAAATGGAGTTAGTTTCGTCTTGTGAAATTATATTTTTATCTTTCATAAAATTAAAATAATCATAAGTAATGTCTTCTTATTCCCCTTTAGGGGCTAGGGGTTTAAGCTTCAGGTGTAATTCCTTCGGGATATTCGCCCAATGTTTTTAATTCATTGATTAAGGGCTTAATGGCCGCAAGTGATTGTTTGTATCGTTCAAGATCCTCAAATTTGAAATCAACATAGAACTGATATTCCCACTCACGACCAACAATAGGCATAGATTGAATCTTTGTCAGATTGATACCATAGAAAGAAAATACCGACAATACTTTAGATAAACTCCCTTCGGAATGTGGTAAGGTAAATACGATTGAAGCTTTATTAATCGTTTCATTTTTCTGAATTTCATCTACATTCCACTGATTTCCAAAAATAAGAAATCGGGTAAAATTATGTTTATTCGTTTCTATTTGAGTAGCTAAAACATTCAATCCGTATATTTCAGCAGCGCGCTCACTACAAATCGCTGCATTTCCTTCCAGATTCTTCACTGAAATGTCGCGAGCAGCTAAAGCAGTATCTTCATGTTCAACAACTTTTACACCTGGCAAAGTATCCAGGAAATCAGAACATTGCATCAAAGCAATTGGGTGAGACTGAATTTCCTTAATGTCATGGATAGTTTGTCCCGGTAAGGCCGCCAAACAATGCGAAATTCGCAATTTAAACTCGCCAGCAATGGGATATTTATGTTCCCGAAGCAATTCATAATTAGGCAATAAACTACCAGCTATTGTATTTTCAATAGCCATAATTCCCAATAGATTCGGATCCTTTTTCATAGCTTTGAAAATATCTTTGAAAGTATTACATGGAACAATTTCCACTTCTTCACCTTCGAAAAATTTCTCTGCCGCAATACCGTGATAGGCTCCAAAACCGCCCTGAATAGCTACTCTTTTCATCTTAATTTTATTTTTTCAATACTTTTTTCCAAGATTTTTATTCTCTGAAAAATAAAAAAAATCCTACTCATTTCGGAGCAGGATTTTCATGTATTCTAAATTATTAGTTGTTTTTTTACATAAAGAATTTCCTGCTCTCACCTACTAAAGTAAAAGTAAAAATAAAAATATGTAAAAAATCGATTCATCATATGTTGTGTCTATTTAATAAGACGCTGTAAAAGTAATATATTTTTCAATAATTACAACCAAATTGAAAACAAAATGTTCATTTTTATTTCAAATCAGTAATTTCATATCCTTTTTTCGCCAAAAAACAATCAGGCTTCCTTCACTTTATTTTTTCGTTGAAGCAAAATATAAATAATTGGTAAAATGCCGATTGTATTAAAAAAAGCAATACAAATAAACCAAATCAGCTGATTATTACGGGCAGCTTTCCACATAGCAATCACTTTCCAGGTTAGTTCCCAAACTATCAATAAAATAATGAGCCATTCGTAAGGTGCACATTTCCAATGAAAATTTTCAAGATTACACATAATGATTGAATTTTAGATGAGACATTCTGTTTTTCTGTTTTCAGATAAGAAAAACTCTTTCAAAATAATGAGTCAAAATTACGTATTATTTTCTAATGTTTTCCGAAATTTTGTATATTTATTTCAAAACTTCACGTTAAATCCAAAATTGAAATTTATTCCGGGCATTGGATAACCATAATTGATCTGATATTGCTGATTCAACAAATTATTTGCATCGGCAAAAATCTCTAATTGTTTTAACGGCCTGACAGCCAACCGGACATTTAGCAATAAATAATCAGGTTGAATTAGCGGTTCAACTGTTGGGTTTGGAGAAATAAGTGTATACAATTTATTAATATATTGACCTGAAAGATTCATATTCCATATTTTATAACTGTAATTGGCACTGATATTTAATTGCTGACGTGGTGCAGCAATAATCGGCTTACTCAGATCAAGATAGCTATAATTGGCATGAAGGAATAGGTTTTTACAAACGGCATATTTTGCAGCGAACTCAATTCCCATATTGGTAAACGTACCGGTATTCATGCGTTGAATTGCAGGAAACATTCCCACCACCTGAATAAAATTGTCTCCTACTATTTTGTATGCAGTTAACTCAAGGTTCAGTTTATTATTCAAAAGCGATTGCAACCAACTAACTTCATAATTAATCAAACTTTCAGGTTTCAAATCAGGATTTGGTACATATAAGTACAGCTCCATAAGTGTAGGATTGCGGAAACCCCTTGAAACCGAAGCTTTCAGTGTTGTTGAATTTGTCGGGTTATATGTCAGACCGGCAAGCGGAACCAACACATTTCCATAAATTGAATTGTTTTCCAATCGTAAACCGGCGCTCAGGGTCAGCTTTTCGAACAATGTTTGTTGCATATACGCATAAACCGATAACTCGTTTACCAAAAGTAGAGAATCATGTTTGAATCCACTGTTGGCCATTCCGCCGTACTGTGTTAGATCAGTTCCTACTGTTAAACTATTTCCGGTAAACAAATTGAACGATTGGTATAACATAAGACCGCTGTTTCTGTCGGTAGAATGAAAGCCATCGGTCAATGTATGTTCGCCAAAATTGTGGTAAATTTTTAAAGCGCCTTCGGTGTTTGCATATTTATTTTCGAGCGATACTGACGTTTTACCACGGGTAATATCAATTCCAAACGGCATCGGAGCATCATAAATCGAACCATTATCGTTTGCTTTGAATTTCGCAATGCTGAAATCGGCATTCAGATTTAAATGATCATCCAATTCATAACCCACTTTGCCATATCCATTCGAAATATTGAAATCTGTATTTGCACGCGTCCCGTCAGTTTGATCGTGATTGGCTGATGTAAATATGCTCAATTTGCCTTTTTTGTAACCAATTGTTTCATAGAATTTTTGAGTATTGTAAGAACCGTATGCTGCGCCCATAGTTACTTTTAAACCGTCATCGTGTTGTTTTTTAGTAATAATATTGATAACACCCGCCATTGCATTCGAACCGTAAAGCAATGACCCCGGACCACGGATTATTTCTACTTTTTCCACATCCGAAGCAACATAGGCATCAGCCAAAGGATGCCCAAAAAGACCTTGGTACTGAGGATTTCCATCAATTAAAACCAACACATCGGTGTTTGGCGAACTACTTATTCCACGAATGGTAATTGATCCGGCACCACCTGTTGAGACTCCAAACCCAAGCACGTTTCTTTCCGTAACAAAAATTCCGGGAGCGAAGGTATTTAATGCAGGTAAAATATTGATTTGCCCGCTACTTTCAATTTCTTTTTGTGAAATTTGCGAAACCGAGAGAGGAACTATTTTTCTGGAAACCTCTTTCTTAGAACCGGTAACAACCACTTCATTCAAATTCACACTGTCACTCACAATAGTTTGTGAGAAAATGCTTGCAATATTAAAAGTGACAAAAATAAAACTTAGTAAAATTAATTTCTTCATTGAGATAATTTTAAGACTTAAATTCAGCATTATTAAAATAATGTTGATTTTTTTGAAACGCAAAAGTATTTAAAAAAGCAAGATGAAACAATCATTTTCAATGAGGGTTCCATTTTTTAAATATAATTTGATGATTGCTGGTATTAATCTTCTCTAAATTGAGTAAATAGAAAACAATTTCTTATATTTTTCATGATTTTTCGTACGACTCGAAGTAAATTGCGCTTATTATTTATGTATTTTTGCGACTTGAATAAAAAAACCATATTTCGGAATGAATAAAATTATCAGCAAAGAGTATTTCTCTGCCAACGTTATTAAATTTGAGGTAGAAGCACCTTTGATTGCAAAATCGAGAAAAGCAGGACATTTTGTCATTGTAAAAGTGGGTCTTAAAGGCGAACGATTTCCATTGACAATTGCCGATGCCGATTTACAAAAAGGGACTATAACGCTTGTAGTTCAACAAATGGGTGTTTCATCAACCAAACTTTGTGCTTTGGAAGTTGGTGATTACATTACGGACATGGTAGGTCCTCTGGGAAAAGCTACACATATTGAAAATTTCGGAACAGTCATTTGTGCTTGTGGTGGAGTTGGTACTGCACCGATGATGCCGATTGTGGCTGCGTTGAAAAAAGCAGGAAATAGAGTTATCACAGTTTTAGCCGCGCGAACGAAGGATTTGATTATTCTGGAGGAACAAATGCGTGTTAATTCAGATGAAGTTATTATCATGACTGACGATGGTTCGTACGGCAACAAAGGTTTGGTAACAAATGGAATTGAATCCGTAATAAATCGCGAAAAAATAGATTTGTGTGTAACAATCGGTCCGGCTATTATGATGAAATTTGTAAGCCAATTGACCAAGAAATATGAGGTTCCCACGATGGCTTCGCTTAACACTATTATGGTTGATGGAACGGGAATGTGTGGTGCTTGTCGTGTAACTATCGGCGGAAAAACAAAATTTGTTTGCGTTGACGGCCCTGAATTTGATGCACATTTGGTTGACTTTGATGAAATGTTGATGCGTCTTGGTGGATACCGTGATATTGAAAGACAAGAAATGGAAAATTTCATCAAACGTTAACTTTCTGATCAGTAACGCATATTAAATTACCTGATAATAAACAAACAGAAACAGACTACAAAATTATTTTGCATACTGCTTACTGACAATTTAAAATATATGACTCAAAGTGAAGAAAGAGCTCAGGCTTGGCGTGAGGAATTACGAAAAGGAATGAAAGCCAAAGAACGTACGAGTATTCCACGCGTTCACATGCCCGAACTTGATGCTGAATATCGTAGCCACAACAGGCTTGAAGAAGTAAATTTAGGACTTACCGCTGAAATGGCGATGCAGGAAGCAAAACGTTGTCTTGACTGTGCCAATCCAACTTGTATGATAGGTTGTCCGGTTGGAATTGACATTCCCAAATTCATCAAAAATATTGAACGTGGAGAATTTCTGGAAGCAGCTAAAGCTCTGAAAGAAACCTCAGCATTGCCTGCAGTTTGTGGACGTGTTTGTCCTCAGGAAAAACAATGTGAAGGCGAATGCATTCATTTGAAAATGAAAAAAGAACCAGTTGCAGTAGGTCATTTGGAACGTTTCGCTGCCGATTACGAACGCGAAAGCGGAAATATTTCTGTGCCTGTAACTGCACCAGCCAATAATATAAAAATTGCAGCTGTTGGTTCTGGTCCTGCCGGACTTGCTTTTGCAGGAGATATGGCTAAATTGGGTTACGAAGTAGTGGTTTTTGAGGCCTTGCACGAAATTGGTGGCGTTTTAAAATACGGAATTCCGGAATTTCGTTTGCCAAACGATATAGTTGATGTTGAAATTCAGAACCTTCAGGCAATGGGCGTACATTTTGTAACCAATTGCATCGTCGGAAAAACCATTTCTATAAAAGATTTGGAAGATGATGGATACAAAGGAATTTTTGTTGCCAGTGGTGCCGGACTTCCGAGATTCATGAATATTAAAGGAGAAAATTTTGTTGGCGTTATGTCATCAAACGAATATCTGACACGTGTAAACCTTATGGATGCAGCTAATCCAGAATCTGACACACCTGTATTCAAAGGGAAAAAAGTAGCCGTTATCGGGGGTGGAAATACAGCCATGGATTCAGTTCGTACGGCTCGTCGATTGGGAGCTGAACGTGCCATGATTGTTTATCGCCGTTCAGAAGAAGAAATGCCGGCTCGTGTGGAAGAGGTAAAGCATGCTAAAGAAGAAGGTATCGAATTTCTGACTTTACACAATCCGATTGAATATATTGGGAATGAACAAGGACGCGTAACTCACATGCTTTTACAAGTTATGAAACTTGGAGAACCGGATGCTTCAGGTCGTCGTTCTCCAGTTGAGATTCCCGGTAAAACTGAATTAATTGAGGTTGATGAAGTAATTGTAAGTGTTGGCGTTTCACCGAATCCACTTATTCCTCAATCAGTTGAAGGATTAGAAGTAACCAAATGGGGAACTGTGGTCGTGAATAATGACACGATGCAGTCAGCTATTCCGATAATTTTCGCAGGTGGTGATATTGTTCGTGGTGGTGCAACTGTTATTCTAGCCATGGGCGATGGACGACGTGCTGCAAAATCTATGGACGAATGGATTCAGAAAAAATAAAAATCAGAAAGTTTAAAATGCAAAATGCGCTTCAAGGACTATTTCTTGAAGCGCATTTTTTATAATATGAATTTGATTTTTAATAACTATTTGTCCGGTAAACATTTTTTTTATTCAAAAGTTAGATTTCTCACTTCGTTCGAGATGACAATCAGATACTTATATTTTCTGGAGGGGTTTGGTTGGCGGCAAAGCCGCC
>JBBRTR010000007.1:0-43713 GCA_038244215.1 Bacteroidales bacterium | reverse complement strand
GATTTTATTGTTTTAAATAAAATGCAGAACAACTATTTGTCATTCTGCATTTTATTTATTTTTTGATTTTAGAATTATGAAAATAATTTTTCTATTTTTTCTGCGTAACGTTCTTCAATCACATTACGTTTAATTTTCAGCGTAGGTGAGAGAAATCCATCAGCAGATGTCCACTCTTCAGCAACTAGTAAGTAGCGTTTCACCTGCTCGAAATCACCAAAGAACTGATTGTAGCGTTTTACTTCATCCTGATAACGTTTGATTACAACAGGATTTTCAATTATTTCTTCATTGCTTGTACATTTCATTTTATGTTGTTTGCACCACGATTTCAGGTAAACAAAATCAGGTGAAATCAATGCAGCAGCAAATTTTTTATTTTCGCCCAAAACAATCATATTTTCGATTAATGGCGATTCCGTAAATTTAGATTCAATGGCGTGTGGATTCACATATTTTCCAAAAGAAGTTTTAAAAATACTTTTTAATCGTCCGGTAATGACAAGTTGTCCTTCAGGCGTAAATTTTCCAATATCACCGGTATGTAACCAACCTTCAGTATCAATTACTTCTGCAGTTAATACCGGATCTTTGTAATAGCCTAACATTACATTATGTCCACGACATATAATTTCGTCACGTTCGCCTAATTTTACTTCAACGCCTGGCAACGGAAGCCCGACTGTACCAAACTTACGACCATGTTTTCCACGCTGACTAACGGCAATTACCGGTGAACTTTCACTCAATCCATATCCTTCGAAAACAGGCATCCCGATTGCCGAGAAAAAGGATGCAATGTGAGATTGAATGGCTGATCCGCCCGAAACAACAATATCGAAATTACCACCAATTGCTGCTCGCCATTTTGAATATATAAGCTTATCGGCCAATTTAAGTTGAGTTTTCATCCATGAACTCATTCCTTCCAATTGATATTTTGTGGCTAAATTAAAAGCCCAGTAATACAACGTACGTTGAATTAATGGAAGTTTTTTGCCTGATAAATATAGTTTGTCGTATATTTTTTCGAGTAATCGTGGAACGGCTGACATCATCGTTGGTTGAACTTCTTTAATATTATCCGCAATAGTTGCCAGACTTTCGGCATAATACACTGACATTCCCAGATATTGATAAAGGTAAACCAGCATTCGTTCATAAGCATGACAAAGTGGAAGAAAACTTAATGCCTTATTACTCCATTTTGCAGGTGTTGATTCCAGATTTTTTAACTGGTTAACAATATTGCTGTGTGAAAGCATTACTCCTTTTGGATAACCTGTTGTGCCGGAAGTGTAAATGATAGTCGCCATTTCATTGGCTTTAACGGCAGCTTTCAATTTGTTGAGTTCTTTCGGTTGCTGATTTTCCTTTCCAAGTTCAATTAATTGATCAAGAAATTTATATTCAGAACCTTGTTCATTAAAAGTATAAATTTCTTTCAGAGTTTTTACTTCGGGCAAAATGGGTTGCAGTTTGTTGCGCAATTCCTTTCCTTCAATAAAAATCATTTTCATTTCGGCATGATTCAGTATATGTCGGTAATCATCCTGACTGATTGTGGGATAAATCGGTATGGAAATGGCACCAATTTGCATGGTTGCAAAGTCAATCATATTCCATTCAGGACGGTTTCCACTTACAATTCCTACTTTATCGCCGGGTTTAATTCCAAGTTTCATCATTCCAAAACTGATAAAATTTGTCAATTCTATATATTTTTGGATACTGAATTTTTCCCAAACTCCGTTGCGTTTACAGGCTAATGCAGCATCCTGTTTTGGATATTTCTCAAGGTAATTATCCAACAAATCAAATAAGCGTGTAACTTCCATTTTTTTTAGATTTTAGATTTTAGAATCAAGAGCCAAGAATCAAGAATCAAGAACCAAGAAATAAGAATCAAGACAAAAGAACAATGACAAAAGAACAAAGACAAGAACAAAGACAAAAGAACAATGACAAAAGAACAAGACAGTGAACTTATTGAAAAACGACAGTCCGGTTTTTATAAGCCAGAATCTTTCGTTCAATATGTTTTTCAACGGCATGAGAAAGAACGATTTTCTCAAGATCACGCCCTTTTTTTACCAATTCTTCCACCGTATCTTTGTGTGAAACATGAGTAACATCCTGAACTATAATTGGACCTGCATCCAAATCACTTGTTACATAATGGCTGGTTGCCCCGATAATTTTTACACCGCGCTCATGAGCAGCGTGATATGGTTTTGCTCCGGCAAATGCAGGCAAAAAAGAGTGGTGTATATTAATAATACGATCAGGATAATGATTGATAAAATCAGAGGACAAAACCTGCATATAGCGGGCAAGCACACAAAACGTAATCTTATGTTTTTTAAGTAGTTGCAGTTGTTTGGCTTCCTGTTCTGCTTTATTTTCTTTTGTAATCGGGAAAAAATGATATTCTATGTCAAAACGCTTAGCGACCGGTTCCATGTCAGGATGATTGCTGATAATCAACGGAATATCAACATGCCACTCACCGGCGGCATAACGTGCCAGCAAATCGTACAAACAATGTGACATTTTGGAAACAAAAATGGCCATTCGTGGTTTCGTATCGGCAAAATAAAGTCTGAAAGTAACAGAAAATCGTGTGCCGATAAGTGTTTCGAAATACTCTGCAATTTTTTCCTTCGGGATTTGGAATTCGTTTAAATCCCATTCCACCCGCATGAAAAAAATCTTTTCTTCACGATTCACATATTGATCGAGATAGAGTATATTTCCTTTGTGTTGATTTATAAATTCGGTAACCACGGCTAAAATTCCAGGTCGGTCGGGGCAGTGCATCAAAAGTACTGCTGTATTATCATTTCCTTTCATTAAAATTTCATTTTATCAATAAACTGAATGCAAAGATAACATTTTAATCGAATACCGATATTTTCCTTATCAAAATGCATTAAAATTCATTATTTAAGAATGTGATATACCTCTGATAATGCTTTTATTGAAGGGATTTTGGAAAATATTTTTTCAAATTGTAATAAAAATTATCTTCAATCTATTGTACAAATGAAAATTTGCCGTATCTTTGCACCGCATTAGAAAATAATGCCTACCATTGGTTCGGTAGTTCAGTTGGTTAGAATGCCGCCCTGTCACGGCGGAGGTCGCGGGTTCGAGTCCCGTCCGGACCGCAGTTTTTAGAATAAGAGATCTTTTTGAGGTCTCTTTTTTTATGTTTATCAGTTAATTCTCACCTATCCATAAAACTTTTTCTTTCCCGATTCATTTTAATACAAACTTAAGTTTTTATTATGAATCGACGAAATTTTATAATCCCGCTTAAATCCAAGGAATCCGGCCAGGATTTTAGTAGTATTGATTTAGCTCAAAGTGGTTTAGCTCCTTACTCCGAAACTTGGAATAATGTTTTGCTCACTCATTTGCTCAAAAGAAATATGTTTGGAGCAAAAAAGACTGATACTGATTATTTTCAATCTAAAACGATGAGTCAGATTGTAAATGAATTGATCAATACAGTCAACACACCTCCCCTTCCGCCGATAAATAACTACAATAGTTCTGTAAATGATCCCGATGTTCAAGCAGGAAGCACATGGGTTAACGCACCAATTTCCAGTTCTGGGACAATACGTGCTAATCGTCGTTATTCTTTGCAATCATGGTGGCTTGGACTTCAGATTAATCAGAGCCGATCAATTGAAGAAAAGATGGTGCTTTTTTGGCATAACCATTTTGTGACGGAATCTCCCAATATCGATCCTAAATATTTGTATATATACAACACTACTTTGCGTAAATATGCTTTAGGCAATTTTAAAAGTATGGTAAAGGCAATTACTCTGGATCCGGCCATGCTTATTTATCTGAATGGCAATAAAAATGTAGCTGGTGCTCCAAATGAAAATTATGCACGTGAATTGCAGGAACTGTTTACAATGGGTAAAGGACCAAATTCTTTATATACTGAATCCGATGTTCAAGCTGCCGCTAAAGTCCTCACAGGCTTTGATGTAGACGCGACCACATCGTCCTATATTTTTAGGTCAACAAAACACGATGCAACCAATAAGCAGTTTTCAGCGTTTTATAATAACACGGTCATTACAGGAAGAACTGGCGCTTCAGGCGAACAGGAGTTGGATGATTTCCTGAATATGCTATTTAATCAGCAGGAACTTTCGCTTTTTATTTGTCGAAAAATCTATCGGTTTTTTATCTATTATATCATTGACGATAATGTTGAAGCTAACGTAATAGCACCACTCGCTCAGATTTTTAGAAATAATAATTACGAAATTAAACCGGTTTTACAAGCGTTATTTAGTAGCGAACATTTTTTTGATGCTAACAATATCGGTTGTATGATTAAAAGTCCAATAGATTATTTGGTAGGGATGCAGCGTGAATTTAATGTTGTCTTTCCGGATCAAACCTTGAATTATGTTGAAAATTATTATTTTTGGAGGATAATGTGCCTTGCTGGAATTGATATGAGTCAGGAACTTGGTAATCCGCCGAATGTCGCCGGTTGGCCTGCTTATTATCAGGTACCGGAATTTCATGAACTCTGGATTAACTCAAACACATTGCCTCGAAGAAATATTTTTTCCGATGTTCTAATCTCAAAAGGATATACTAAAAATAGCATTAAATTTGTTATAGATCCTATTGCTTTTGTCGATATGCTGAGTAATCCGTATGACCCAAATCAACTGATTATTGATTCACTGGCAATACTTTATATGATTGATATTTCGCTAGAGTCAAAAGACTATCTTAAAATACAAATTTTAATGACAGGTCAAATAACCGACGGATATTGGACAACTGCCTGGACAAATTATAAATCCAATCCAACTGATGCTACTTACAAAAACATAGTGTTAACAAGGCTTCAGGCACTATTTAAATACTTAATGGATATATCTGAATATCAATTATCATAGTATGGTATAAATGTATGAAACGAAGAGATTTTTTAAAAAATGTGACAACCTTGGTTGTTGTGCCTGCCATAGTAAATAAAATTTCGGCTAAATCGTTCGATCCATTGCAAGCGCTTACGGCAATTGCCAATGCCGATAATACCGATCGTGTGCTGGTGCTCATACAATTAAAAGGTGGAAACGATGGTTTAAATATGGTTATTCCCATAAATCAGTACGATGCATATTATAATGCTCGTTCTAATATTGCCATCAATAAATCGGCAATACTTTCTTTGTCAGCTTACCCTGACACAGGGTTGCATCCTGCTATGACAGGTATTCAGGAGAAATTTAATGCTGATAAAGTAAAAATAATTCAGTCGGTCAGTTATCCAAATCCTAATTTTTCACATTTCAGAGCTACCGATATTTGGATGAGCGCTTCTGATCCAAATCAGGTTATCTCAACTGGTTGGGATGGTCGTTACCTGGATTCAGGATATCCAAATTTTCCCACAGGATATCCAAATGCACAAATGCCCGATCCATTGGCCATTGAAATTGGGTCGACCCTCTCGTTGGTTTTTCAGGGAGCTCAAATGAATCTTTCATTCTCTGTTTCTGACCCAACTAATTTCTACAATTTAATTAATGGTATTCAGGATACTGTTCCAAATACTCCCGCTGGGAAAGAACTCGCATTTATCAGAACCACTGCTTCACAATCCAATGCATACGGTGCTGTTATAAAAAATGCAGCCAATAATGTTTTAGTTCAATCTTCGTCATATCCAACTCAGGGTACAAATTCGCTTGCCGATCAATTGAAAATTGTGGCAAGACTTATTGCCGGAGGATTAAAAACCAAGATTTATATGGTCAATCTCGGTAGTTTTGATACACATAACTCGCAAGTTAATACTACAAACACATCCATTGGTACTCATGCTAATTTGCTTGGGAAATTGTCCGACGCTATATCTGCGTTTATGACCGATCTTGATTATCTCAATATATCTAACAGGGTTTTGGGTATGACATTCTCTGAATTTGGCCGACGTATAAAATCAAATAGCAGCAATGGAACCGATCATGGAGTAGCTGCACCTATGTTTGTTTTTGGGAATAGCGTCGTTCCGGGCATTCTCGGGTCAAATCCCAATATACCTGCAAGTGCCACTGTAAATGATAATGTGGCCATGCAATACGATTTTCGTTCCATTTATGCTTCCATTTTGGAACAATGGTTTGGTGTTAATTCAACTCTTGTGGATACACTTATGCTCAAATCTTTTCAGAGACTACCTATCGTAAAAACGGTTGGAACTGCTATTAATTATGTACATGATGACAAGTCACTTTTGTCGAATTATCCTAATCCTTTCAGCGACTTTACCACTATTAAATTTGAAACTCAGGGTGAACATATTTTGATAGAAATTTATGACATCGAAGGGCATAAATTAAATACGTTGGTGGATAGAGAATATGAATCGGGAATTTATACAGTTACCTTTACTGCTTCGTCCCTTCCTGCAGGAATATATTATGCTCGATTACAAAATAAAACAATACAACAAACACTTACGCTAATCAAGAAATAATTCTTTGATTCTCAATAATATCTGTAAAAAGCTTTTGCCGACTTTTTGTTTCAATGATAAATTCAGACTATTCAAATAAATTCTAAGTATATTCTACTTGCACAAAATAAAAGCTGACTTAGAGATAGATTGTTCGTAAAATGTGGCTCGTAAGTGCCAATAGATATGCTTCTAAACAAGTTGCAGTTGATAATTTAATAGACCTCTTTTAATTCAATCTTGATTGGTTTATCATTCAACAGTGGCTTTATCTTTTTGAGATCAGTTTCAGTCAGATATTCGGGAGTATTATTTTTTGCCAAGATTGCCGAATCTGTTCTACTGAATGATAAAGATATAAAGCTCGTTTCAAGTACATTTTTAACCCAGTCTATATCAACATCTGTCGTTTTTAGTTTTGATTTATCTAACCATTCAATAGCTTTTGGCATCCTAAACTTTAAATTAATAGGCTTCCAGGCTGTATCAAAAAATTCAATGTTTGACTGGCATATAGGACCACAAACCGTATGAATAATTCCGATAGTCAGAGTTCCAGCCTTTAGATTAAAAAGTTTCATTTCGAATGTAGAAACAGGTGTATTTTGTACAACCAGACATTGCTGAATGGAATCAAAAAACAGTAGATTTACCGGATTTTCAAAACGATTTACAATGGTGTCATTTTGTTTGGCTTTATAGTATTCTAAAAGCTCAAGACGGTTTTGTCGTGTCAGAGTCGGATTCAGACCATCCGGCATATTTACATACAAATTCTCAATATTCTGAGAACTTAAACACTGAATTGCAAATGTCAGACAAAACAAAATCAGATATTTATTTCTTTTCAGTTGTAGTTTCATTGTTCGTTTTATTTTTATTTCCGCTCAGTAATTGCCAATAGTATTTAAATAAATCGTCGACGGTAGCGAAATCTTCTTTATAGACAAATCCGACTCCTTCTGAGAGTTTTGAACTACCCAGATAATACCGGTCAACTGTGTGGTTATACGCTTTAAAACGGAATTTCCCGGATTGAGTTAATAAATATTCTAAATCCACATCACCTACAAAGCGACTACTACCTATAGATATATTATCAGTTCTATAACCGATATTCCCGTTGATAATCAATCTGTTATTTGGTTGATACAAAATTTGTCCCTGCCATTCACCTCCCGGATTATTGGTCTGGTTAGATTGCTGATAATCCACTCCAAATGAGACATTATTAAAAACCTGTGAAAACATGTTATTTACTTGTGCACTCAATGTTGATGCTAGCAATGACACACCTTCGTTTGACAATACGTTTGAATTTGTTGTTTGCGTACGCATATAATCAGGAGTATAAAATTTATTAAAAATGAGTAAATACAAAATTTGTCGGTTCATCATTTCGTCTGTATTTACAATATTCTTCACCAATTGTTTAACAGCTTCATCGCTTTGTGGTAATTCCAGATCAAATTTAATGGTTGGTTTCATCAAATCATTTGTCAGTTTCAATACACAATTCACCGGGACATTTGAGCGCATATTATCATTTAATTGACTTGCTGCCAGATCTTTCAATGAAACAGTTAGTGGATAAATAGCACGTAAATTTACCTGCCCTGAATACGGATTACCAGACCACGAAATGGTACTTCCCTGATCAATTTTAAATTCCTTGCGAAACAAATTCTGCATGGTAAATAAATAATAACCATTATTAATCACATAAGTTCCATATAATTTCAAATCAGAAAAAGTATCGAAAGAAACGCGTAGATTTCCTTCACCCCTACCTGTAATCATATCACCTTCCTTAGGGCTTATAATCAACTCCATTTCAGCATCTGGGGTCACTTCAAACTGAAGATTTATTTTTACATTAAAAGTACTCTCGGTCAGTTTTGGAACGACTTGTTCGTTTTTGATTGTCGATTTATTATTCACAAAAGTTATAAAAGTATTGTCAGAAGCTTTTGAAGCACCTCCCATCTGAATAAAACATTTTGTATTTGGTTGTGAAATCGCATTTACTACAATATTGGCCACTTTTTCATTGCCATAAATCCGTACAGTTCCGTTTACATAGGCTTTTCCAAAGAAATAATCATTATCCTCGGCATGCGTATTTAATGCAAGGATATTTTTACTTCGCATATTGATATCAAAATTCATATCTTTAAAAACTCCGTTATGATTCAGAATTCCTGACATGATTCCTGAATTTCTTTCCTGATCGTAAAGTGTTATATTTTTAAACTTTACGGTTTTTGGCGTCAAATGAACCGAATCATTAAATGTGTAGGTTGTCTTCAACATTTTGACTGAAGCCTGCCCATTTGTTATGAAAGCATCTCCTTCGAAAAAAATTGTTTTTGAAGGACCAAACATTCTTATTTTACCACTGGCATCGCCTTTAACGCTTTGTACAACACTCTCAAAATATTGATCCAAAAACTCTATACTAAGCTTTTTTGAATCAAAAACAAAATCTAGTGAATCATTTTTTGGCACATAAACACCTTTTGCTGTTGCAAGCGTATCGTTCTTATCATCATAAAATAAAGCATGAGCATTCACATTTTTTTTAACTTTATCCCAGTTTGAGAATAAACGAGCATTTCCAATTAATTTATGATTTAACATTACCTGATTGACAATAAAACTTGCTTCAATTTCCGGTACGCTCATTATATTTCGGAGTGTGGCATGTCCTGTAGCAATCCCACCAATGCTGATTCCTTGTAGTTTAAGAATACGAAAGAGAAAACTAAGATCTAACTCGTTCATATCTATTCCAATACTATCTTTCTGATTTTTTGAAGCAATTCCATCGATATGGATAAATTGTTTATTATTGTCAAATCTGAAATTATGAATCTGAATTGCACTATCTGTCTTAAAATCAATACTGCTACGGTGAATATCCCAGGCTGAGTCATTAATAATTACTTGAGTTGGAAGTATTGAAAGATTTACAGCAGTCTTTCCCAAGATATTTTCAAACTTTGCAACCGTCTGAATTTCTCCTGCATTTGTAATTTTCTGAGTATTTTGCCAACCCAATTGAGTTGAAACCGAATCATTTGAAGCAGTTGAAAGTAAATAGAAATTTAGTATTTCATCCTTTTCCCGCAAAAGTGCATGGCTAGTTACTTTCAACTGATTATTAGGATTTTCAAAATGGAATGTCAAATTTTCAAAATATAGTCTATTCGATTTTACAACCGGAACATTCAATTGTAAATCGACACGGTTGGATTTATCATCAATATACCCTTTCAATGTCGAAGTTCCCTCAATTTCATAAGGTAGTTGAAGAACATCAGCAATTTCTTTTAGATTCTCTACTTTTAAATCTACAGCGATATAATTTGGATATTTTTTAACCTTCTCGTTCGTTTTTATTGCAAAGGATGGTAAGTAATTTTGAATTATCTGATTGACTGTCTGTCCGATAGAACTATACTTAAAATCTCCGTCTAAAGATCCGTTCACAAAATCGGAGGCAATTATAAAATGAGTTGCATCATTTTCAATCCGTGAAACAAACTGAATTCTATCTACATTAAGTGTTTTATTCTGATTCGTGAATCGGATGCTGTCAAAATTTAAAAAACCATTAATATTGTCAAGTGAATTACCAACCATATTAGTTTTTCCATTAAAGGAAAGTGTCGCACCCGGATATTTTTCGATTAAATGCAATGCATTTAAATTGGTGTTCAGCACTTTCAAATCAAAATCAAAAACAGGTAATTTCTTGGTTAAATCAATAACTCCGTTAAACTGAGCATTTATATTATCATCTTTTACATCAACTTTTCCATCAAATCCAGTTCCATCATATTTCCCAGTGAAATTTATATCGTGATACGAATACCTATTAAACTGAAGTTCAGGAACTTTTGCCTTAATTGTTCCTTTAAGTGCTTTGTTGAATATTTTTGTACCCTTAGTATTAAAATTAAATGAAATATTGCCGAGTTGTTTGCTATTAAGTAAATTCCCGAGCTGAAAATTAGACGATTTTATCGTACCATTATATTTGAGATCTTTTAAATGATT
Source organism: Bacteroidales bacterium (assembly GCA_038244215.1). GTDB lineage: Bacteria > Bacteroidota > Bacteroidia > Bacteroidales > Paludibacteraceae > Paludibacter. The sequence continues at coordinate 33,140 of JBBRTR010000007.1, read as the reverse complement.
CTCAAGTTGAATCAGAATATCAGTTGAAACGCTACCTAAATTGGTACTCAGATTTCCGTATGCGACCAGATTGCTTAAAAATCCGGAAATATTTCCTTTGTATTTTACCAGTCCAAGTTTATTTAGTTCTTTCGGCAACAAAAACGGTTTATTTGTCAAATCAGATATAAAATCCTGTAAATCATTCTTCTCCACATGCAATTCATTTATTTTTGCATAAATAAATGCCTCGTCAATACTTGGAAGTCCATTTATATCCAAATCAGCATTTAACAGGAAAGTTTTACCATATCTAATTTCCATTTTCTGAAAACGAAGACTTGAAATACGACCGGAAATCAAGCCTTTTATTGTTGCGATGTCGTGCATATTCTTAAATTCCGGCACAAAGGCTCTTAAATCAGAAAGCATAACATGCGAAGAATTAATGGGAGCATTCAACCGAACTTTGTCAATCAGCTTTTTCAGATCGGCCAAACTGTCAAACTTAACGCTTATATCTTCGAGTTGAAGAAGTGAATTTGGTAACTTCAAATTAAATTCCGGCAAATAAGCTCCTTTCTTAGAGGCCGTTATGCTTGTATTCAAATCAGTAAGAATTAAGCCGGAATGTTCCACTGCGTTCAGACTTTTTATTTCGGCACTAAGAGTATCTTTGTTCAGAATATCAAGTGAAATGTCTGCATTCAGTTTATTGAATTTCATTTTACCGGCATTAAAAACACCAATTGGAACAGTCTTATTCTGTTTTAAATCAGTAAAATTAAATGACGAATTCTTCAGAACAAAATGGTTGATTTGATATTCGACATTCGAACTGTCTTTTGACTTCGGCTTTTCAAATGCCTTAATAATAAAATCGAGGTTGGTATGTCCAAGCGTATCAAGTATCAGGTTTCCATGAAGTTGATCAATCTCAATAGCCGTAAATTTCACTTTTCCCTGAAAGAATTTCCAGAAACTAAAATTCGCATGAATTTTTTTTGTATAAACTAACGTATCGTGCTGCAGATCTTCTACATACAAATTCTCAATTGAAACAGTATTGAAGATTTTATAATCAATTTTTCCTACTGTAACTTTTGTATGTAACTTTGCAGAAAGTTCGTTTACGATTGATTGGGCTAAGAAATTCTGTACTCTACTGAAATGCAGCAGAATAGGAAGTGTTGCAAAAATTAAAATAATTGCTGCAACAATATTAAACGATATTTTAAGTGTTTTTTTTATACCTTTGGTCTTTGTTTCGCAAAAGTAAATAATAAATTTGTGAAAACCATTACAAATTGGCATCTACAAGCTAATTATAATGAGAAATTGAACAATTCGCAATTGTCATGCCATACATTATTTTCAAAAGATCACGAGACTATAAATTTATTCTTTTACTAAAATTTCTAAATGAATTCAACGATAATATTAGGCATCGAATCCTCGTGCGACGATACTTCAGCGTCCATAATGCAGGATGGCATAATGCTCTCGAATGTAATTGCAAATCAGGCTGTTCACACCAATTTCGGCGGTGTGGTGCCGGAACTTGCTTCGCGTGCTCACCAACTCAACATCATTCCGGTTGTTCATGAAGCTTTGAAACGTGCCAATGTGAAAAAAGAAGATTTGAGTGCCATTGCGTTTACACGTGGGCCGGGGCTTTTAGGCTCTTTACTTGTCGGAACATCTTTTGCTAAAGGTTTTGCACAAGCACTTAACATTCCATTGGTTGACGTAAATCACTTGCAAGCTCACGTTTTAGCTCATTTTATCAGTGAAGGAAAACCAGACGAAAAACATCCTGACTTTCCTTTTCTTTGCCTGCTTGTTTCGGGTGGAAATTCGCAGATTGTGTTGGTAAAAGCTTACAACGATATGGAAGTAATAGGTCAAACCATTGACGATGCTGCCGGTGAAGCATTTGATAAATGTGCAAAAGTAATGGGACTTCCATATCCTGGTGGCCCACATATCGACCGTTTGGCTAAAGAAGGAAATCCGAAAGCATTCACATTCAATAAGCCACAAATACCTGATTACAACTATAGTTTCAGCGGATTAAAAACATCATTTTTATATTTGCTTCGCGATAAAACGAAAGAAAATCCGAACTTTGTCGCTGAGAATTTGAATGATCTTTGTGCCTCAATTCAAGCAACTGTCGTAGATGTTTTGATGAAAAAACTTTTAAAAGCAGCAACTGATCTGAAAATCAGTCAGGTTGCCGTAGCAGGTGGTGTTTCGGCAAATTCAGCTCTTCGTCAGGCATTTAACGACTTTGGAAAAAAGTACAACTGGCAGGTTTATATTCCGCCATTTGCTTTTACTACTGATAATGCAGCCATGATTGCGATGACAGGATATCTTAAATATCAACATCATGATTTTTGTTCCATAGAAGAAGTTCCGTTTGCCAGAGTAACCAATAAATTCTAAACTATTATCATACAACAACATGCGATTTCCCAAAATTAAATTTCCTGAAAAACTTCAGCCATTTAAAGGTGTAATTTGGTTTGCCGTTATTTTAATGGGATCCAATTATTTTTGGAAATTCAATATTTCGGGTGACGAAAATAGTCTTTTTGATTCGGTAGTAACGCTTTGGGGAATGAATATTTCTGCACCATTTGTTTGGATGGCAAAAAATGTGACCACAATTTCAATGTTTATTTTAAATCTGATTGGTTCGGATATCACATTATTGCCGGCCAATATTTTGAAACATGCAAATGGAAATTCAGTTCAAATTATCTGGGCTTGCACAGGAATAAAACAAGCATACATATTTTTCTGTATCATAGCATTTTACCGTGGTCCTTGGCAAAAGAAACTTTGGTATATTCCAATTGGCTTGTTGGTGGTTTATTTATTCAATATTTTTAGAATTACATTTATTGTAGGCATTGTTGGTGAACATCCAAATTGGTTTCACTTTTTGCATTTATATGCTTTCAAATATACATTTTATTTGATTATTTTCCTGATGTGGGTTTTGTGGGAGGAGAAAATTGCAGGAAATAGAATTGTAAAGTCTGAAGAAAAAACCGATAAATAATTTTCAATTATTTAATTTCGAATTAACCATAACTTCTTTACTTTATGAACTTTATAAACTTTACGAACTTTAAAAACTTCACAAACTTAATCAATATTCTTTTGGTCTTTCACCGTTCAAAACTCGTAATCCACTCATTGCTAGCGCTTCCATTTCATCTTCACCCGGATAAATAACTACTTTTACGAAAGTAGAAATCATTCTTTTAATATAATCAACCACAAACTGACTATGAGCAATACCACCGGTCAGAATTACCGCATCCACATCTCCTTTCAACACCACGAACATTGCACCAATCTCTTTGGAAATTGTATACGACATTGCCTGTAAAATCAACTTTGCTTTTTCGTCTCCTTCAACTGCCTTTGAAGCAACATTTTGTACTTCATTTGATCCCAAATGCGCCATTAATCCACCATTGCCAACCAACATCTTCTTAATGTCCGTTTCTGAATATTCTCCGCCAAAGCACATTTTAACCAACAGACCGGCATCTAAAGTTCCTGATCGTTCAGGTGAAAATGGTCCGTATCCATCCAATCCTTGATTCACATCAATCACTTTGCCCTGACGGTGAGCTGCAACGGAGATTCCGCCACCCAAATGAGCTACAATCAAATTCAGTTTTTCATATGCAATGCCGTTTGCTTTAGCGTATTTTCGACCAACAGCTTTATGATTTAATGCATGAAACTGCGAACGACGTGGAATTTGTGGTAAACCGCTGATTCTGGCCACATCCTGCATTTCATCAACAACTACTGGATCAGCAATAAATGCCTGACAGTTATTGATCTCAGTCGCAATTTCGTGAGCAATAATTCCGCCCAGATTACTGGCATGTTCACCGGTTGTGTTAAACTTTAAATCGTGAAGCAATTTATCATTTACTGAATAAACACCTGATTCAAGAGGACGAACCAAGCCACCCCGACCAACAACAGCTGATAATTCGGTTATATTTATTCCATCTTCTTTTAGTCGTTGTAAAATAATATTTTTACGAAAATCACATTGTTCATTTAGCGTTTTATAAGGTTTCAATTCTTCTGAAGAATGTCGAATCGTATGAAGAGAAACTAATCTTTCATCCTCATAAACAGCAAATTTTGTGGAAGTCGAACCCGGATTGACTGAAAGAATTTTATGCATAGTATGTAAAAGTTGCAACAAATATTTATTTACAAAGATAATTGGATGAATTCAAATATTGTTCATTCAGTTTCAATATTTTTTTAAATAAAACTCGGAAAATCAGTTGTGTTTGAATCTTTTACTAATTTCATTGATTAAATTCCATTTTATTCAAAAAGCGTAGTTTCCTGTTTCAATTTGAATTTAAAATTTTATTTTTTCATTTTTAGATTTTAATGTGAAATTGAACATATTCGAATTATTCCGGATTGTTTGAGTTAATACTATTATTTTTCTCTTAAATCTTTGTATGATAAAGAATTATTTTGTACTTTTGCAGGCGAAATAGGATACGGAGGAGGGGACAACAGTCCCCTCGTTTGTTGTAATAACACGAATATGATTTTAAAAGAGACTGTCAATCAGATTGTTGAAAACTTTTTAATTGATAAAGATTATTATCTGGTCGATATAAAAATAACTTTAGATAATCGGATTTCGGTAGAAATAGACTCGTTTGATGGTGTTTCTATTGAGTTTTGCGCCGAATTAAATCGTCATATCGAATCGCAATTTGATCGTGAAGTTGAAGATTTTGAACTTGAAGTTAGTTCGGCAGGTTTAACTGAGCCATTCAAAGTATTAAAACAATACGAGAAAAACATTGGTAATGAAGTTGAAACGCTGACAAAAACAGGAAAAAAGTTCTCAGGAATTTTATCCGAAGTCAACGAAACCGGATTTGTACTTCAAACTGAAAAAACAGAAAAGCCGGAAGGTTCAAAACGCAAAGTTACTGTTATTGAGAATCTTCCATTTACTTACGAAGAAATTAAACATACAAAATATATTATTAGATTCAAATAAGTCATGAGCAAAAAAGAAACAATTAGCTTAATTGATACTTTTTCGGAGTTTAAAGAGCTAAAAAACATCGACAGAAGCACGTTAATCAGTGTAATGGAAGAGTCGTTCCGTAACGTTATTTCTAAAATGTTCGGCACCGATGAGAATTACGATGTGATTATTAACCCCGACAAAGGTGACTTTGAAATTTACCGCAATCGTACCATTGTGGCTGATGGAGATTTAGAAGATCCAAATCTTCAAATTTCACTTACGGATGCAAAAAAAATAGATGAAGATTTCGAAATTGACGAAGAAGTTACCGAAACTGTTGATTTCATGGGATTTGGCCGTCGAGCTATTTTGACATTGCGCCAAACACTTTCTTCAAAAATTCTTGAACTCCAGAAAGATAATGTATTTACCAAATACAGCGAAAAAGTTGGTCAGATTGTAAGTGCTGAATTGTACCAAATATGGAAAAAAGAAATGTTGCTTATCGACGATGAAGGCAATGAACTATATTTACCAAAATCAGAACAAATCCCAACAGATTTCTACCGCAAAGGCGATACAGTACGAGCAGTTGTGGCTGTTGTTGAAAATAAAAATAATAATCCTAAAATTATACTTTCACGTATTTCACCTGTTTTTCTGGAACGTTTGTTCGAACTGGAAGTACCTGAAATTCACGAAGGTTTGATTACTGTTAAGAAAATTGCAAGAATTCCGGGTGAACGTGCCAAAGTTGCAGTCGAATCGTACGACGACCGTATTGATCCTGTTGGAGCTTGTGTAGGTGTTAAAGGTTCACGTATTCATGGTATTGTTCGTGAGTTGCGCAATGAAAATATTGATGTTATAAATTATACAAATAATTTAAACTTATTTATTTCACGTGCGTTGAGTCCGGCAAAGATTTCATCCATTCGGTTGAATGAAGCGGAAAAGAAAGCTGAGATTTACCTGAAACCCGAAGAAGTTTCGCAAGCTATCGGTAAAGGAGGTTTAAATATCAAATTGGCAGGTATGCTTACCGGATATACACTTGATGTATTCCGCGATTTGGATGAAGATGCTGAAACTGAAGATATTTACTTAGATGAATTCAGCGACGAAATCGATCAATGGGTTATTGATGCGTTGAAAGCAATCGGTTGTGATACTGCCAAAAGTGTATTGGCAATCGCGCGTCAGGATTTAATTCGTCGTACCGATTTGGAAGAAGAAACTGTTGATGAAGTATTGGCAATTTTAACTGCTGAATTTGAAGAAGAAGAACAGGTTTAACCCAAAATTAGGAATTAGAAATTCATAATTATAAAACTTATTGAATATGAGTTTAAAATCATTTTATTCTCATTTTTATATCAAACGAAAATAGAAACTGTAATATTAGAATATGTCCATAAGATTAAGTAAAGCCTGTAAAGATTTGAATGTCGGTATGACCACCGCTGTAGAGTTTTTGGCGAAAAAAGGTCATAAAATAGTTGTCGATCCCAATTTAAAATTGTCCGATGACCTGCACCTTTTGCTTGCAAAAGAATTTAATAAAGACATGGCTCTGAAAATGGAATCCGAGCGTTTAAGTCTTGAGCGTCATTTAAAAGAAAAATCAGATTCGGTTGCCATTGAAGGATATAATCATCCCAAACCAGTCGAAAAACCGATTGAAACAATTCCTGTTGCAGTTCCTGAGGATAAACTTCCGCATTTCAAATCGGTCGGACATATAGATTTGGATAAAAAAGGAATACCTGTTGCAGAAAAAGTTGTAGAGAAAGTTGAGCCGGTTGCTGAGAAGCCAGTTGAAATCAAACCAGTTGAGACTAAATCGGTTGAAACTAAACCGGTTGAGACCAAACCAATTGAGATTGAAGTTCCTAAACAGGAAAAAGTTGTTGAAAAAGTTGTTGAACCTAAAAAAGTTGTTGAAAAAGTTGTTGAAAAAATAATCGAAGAGAAAAAACCGGAAGTTGTTGCTCAAAAACAGGAGACAGAAGAAAAAAACGAACTTAAAATAGCACTTAAGAAAAAAGATACATCGGAAAAACTTCCAAAAGAAAAACCGGTTATTTCTACTCCTAAGGAAACTGCTATTGAGCCGAAGGCAGAAGAGAAAAAACTTGATGATAAACAAGTTGAAGTAGTAGAAGATGAAATTTATTCGATTGCACGGCCGACTTTAGACAAATCTCCTGTTGTTATCGGCACTATTGATCTCAATCTGATAAATCAGAGTACAAGACCAAGACCGAAAACGAAAGAACAGAAGAAAAAAGAACGCGAAGAAAAAAGCCGTGTTTTCAATGAATCGAAATTGGGTGGTGATAAAAAAATTATTCTGGTAAAAGATGGTGATGCAATTGCCTCTCCAAGCCATCCAAAAAAGAAACGTGAGCGCTTCAACAATCAGAAAGTTGATATAACAAAAGTGCCGCAACCGAATGGTCCGACTCAAGGTTTCGCTCATCCGAAAAAAGTAGTTCCGGGAGCAAATACCGCAGGGAAACCCAATAGAGATCATGTCAAAAGAAACATTAAAACTGTTGTAAACGAAGTAGATGTACAGAAACAAATAAAAGAAACACTAGCACGTCTTTCGGGAGCGAACAAAAAAGGTAAAGGTTCAAAATATCGCCGTGACAAACGTGACAATGTTAGTGCACGTCAGCAGGAAATGGCTCAACGCGAACACGATCAGGAAAGTGTAATTAAACTGACTGAATTTGTAACTGCCAGCGAATTGGCAGTGATGATGGATGTTACGGTGAATCAAGTTATCGCTACTTGTATGAGTATCGGTTTGATGGTCTCCATTAATCAACGACTTGATGCTGAAACTATTAATATTGTGGCTGAAGAATTTGGTTTTACAACCGAATATGTCAGTGCCGATGTAATTGAAGCTATTGGTGAAGAAGAAATTGATAACGAGGCCGATTTAGTACCCCGCGCACCAATTGTTACTGTAATGGGACACGTTGACCACGGTAAAACATCCCTTCTTGACTACATTCGTAAAGCGAATGTAATTGCTGGTGAAGCAGGTGGAATCACACAACATATCGGTGCATATAACGTGAAACTTGAAAACGGACAGCGGATTACTTTCCTCGATACTCCGGGTCATGAAGCGTTTACTGCCATGCGTGCACGTGGTGCCAAAGTAACTGATATTGTTATAATCATTGTTGCTGCTGACGATAATGTGATGCCTCAAACCATTGAAGCAATCAATCACGCATCCGCTGCTAATGTTCCAATTATTTTTGCAATAAATAAAGTGGATAAAATTGGTGCAGATCCTGAAAAGATAAAAGCGACATTGGCTCAAATGAATTATTTGGTTGAAGACTGGGGTGGAAAATACCAGTCTCAGGATATTTCCGCTAAAAAGGGAGATGGAGTTGCCGAATTGCTTGAAAAAGTATTGCTCGAAGCCGAATTACTTGAATTGAAAGCCAATCCGAATAAACGTGCTATCGGTTCGGTTATCGAATCGACGTTGGATAAAGGACGTGGTTTTGTTTCTACTATTCTGGTTCATAACGGAACACTTAAACAAGGCGATGTGGTTTTGGCCGGTACTTATCACGGGAAGGTAAAAGCCATGTTTAACGAACGAAATGTTAGAATCCAAGAGGTTAAACCGGGTGAACCTGCATTAATTCTTGGGTTAAATGGAGCTCCACAGGCTGGTGACAATTTTAACGTAATGACAACCGAACAGGAAGCCCGTGATATTGCCAACAAACGCGAACAATTACAACGTGAACAAAGCATACGAACCAAAAAGCACTTTACGTTGGACGAATTAGGCCGACGTATTGCACTCGGAGATTTCAAAGAGTTGAATGTTATTGTTAAAGGTGACGTGGATGGTTCGGTTGAAGCTTTAGCAGATTCGTTGTTGAAACTTTCGACTGAAAATATTCAGGTGAATGTAATCCACAAAGCAGTGGGTGCAATTTCAGATTCTGATATTCTGTTGGCAGCAGCTTCAAACGCGATTATTTGTGGTTTCCAGGTTCGTCCTACTACAACTGCACGAAAAATGGCTGATAAAGAAGAAATCGATATTCGCCTGTATTCAATCATTTACGATGCAATTGAAGAAATCAAATCGGCAATGGAAGGAATGCTTTCTCCTGAAATTAAAGAAGAAATTACAGCTACTGTTGAAATCCTTGAAGTGTTCAATATCACGAAAGTGGGAACCATTGCAGGTTGTTTGGTTCGCGAAGGAAAAATCAAACGATCTAATAAAATCCGTATTATTCGTGATGGCATTGTAGTTTATACCGGTGAGCTTGACTCGTTGAAACGTTTTAAAGACGACGTGAAAGAAGTGGGAACTAACTACGAATGCGGTTTGAATATAAAAGGCTATAACGATATCCGTGTTGGTGATATGGTTGAAAGTTTTGAAGAAACAGAAGTAAGGAAGACCTTGTAAGTATTTACAATTTATTCATTTACAATTTAAAATTGCCGGATTCATAAAGAATTCGGCAATTTTATATTCTAAGATTTCAAATTATTTCTTCAAATTTTGCAACAATAATTTCACTCCTTTTTTCACATCTTGCGTTTCCTGTAAGGCTTTGATAAAGGCACTTCCGATAATGGCACCCGACGAATAACGGTTCACCATATCTCGGGTAGATTTATTGGAAATACCGAAGCCAACTAAGCGCGGATTTTTCAGGTTCATGGAATTAATACGATTGAAATATTCCACCTTATTATCGAACGAAGTTTGTGTACCTGTTGTAGCAGCCGACGAAACCATATAAATAAATCCATTGGTATGGCTGTCAATTTCACGAATGCGCTTTTCAGAAGTTTCAGGTGTAATGAGGAAAATAAATTCGAGTTTGTAGCGTTCGGCTATTTCTTTGTATTCGGACAGAAAATCAGCCATCGGTAAGTCGGGAATAATCATTCCGTCCACTCCTACCCGACTGCATTCTTTACAGAAATTCTCAAATCCAAATTGCATAATCGGATTCAGATATCCCATCATTATCAGCGGAATATGAATTTCCAAACGGATTGCTTTAAGTTGTTCGAAAAGTTTACGAATACTCATTCCATTTTTTAAAGCTTCCTGACTGCTGTTTTGGATAACAATACCATCTGCCATCGGATCTGAAAATGGCACACCGATTTCCACCAAATCTACTCCGTTAGCCTGCAAGCATTTCAATGTTGGCACCGTATCTTCCAGTTTTGGAAATCCAGCAGTGAAATACACTGAAAGGATATTCTCTTTCTTTTGCTGAAATAATTGATTAATTCTGTTCATAAGACCCCTAATTCCCCTAAAGGGGACTTGAAATTAGTTTATATTTTTTTATGTGCCTATCCAAAACTCCCCTTTAGGAGTTGGGGGTTCTTATTTCTTTCAAAAACCCCTTGAGCAATTTTACATCCTTCAATCCCGGACTCACTTCAAACTTACTATTCAAATCAATTCCTACAAATTTAGAATGTTCTATTTTCAAGATAGCATCCGCATCGTCGGCAGCAATACCACCACTCAATAAAAAAGACGTTTCACCTTTATATTCATCCAACATCTTCCAGTTGAATTTCAATCCTGATCCGCCAAAAGCATCGGTTTTGGTATCGAAAAGGAAATAGTCACAAACACCTTCGTAAGCCTTTGTTACCTTGAAATTATATGCTTCAGCAATTGGAAACGCCTTAATTACGATTAATCCGGTTTTCCGAAGTTCGTTACACATTTCCACCATTTCTTTTCCATGAAGTTGAACGCCATCCAGCTTATATTTATAAACCGTTGTTAGCACATTTTCCAGCGTCTCATTTACAAATACTCCTATTTTTTTAATTGATTTCGGAATAGAATTTAAATATGAAATATCAAAAGGTTCGGCATAACGGGGCGATTTTGGATAAAAAACGAATCCCATAAAATCAGGATTCAAGGCAACAACTTCTAAAATATTAGAAGGATATTTCAAACCACAAATCTTAACCTTCAATCTCTTAAATGGAGGTTGAAAATTTGCATCGTCTTGTAAGTTTTCTTTGTCTATAGTTTTCATTATATTATTTAAATTGAAAGTAATCTATTTCTCCTTTTAGAGGTTTAGAGAATTTCTACAATCTATATCCCAGTCCCCATTCAATAAATTCAGCTTTTTGCAAATGGGTTTTTAACCCAACGGAAATAAACAAATGTTTGCCAATCAAATATTTTACAGAAGCACTGGGCTTGAAGCAATAAGGTAATGAGCACGGATCCTAAAATCAATAGCGTTCTTTTCATTTTCACTCCCATCGAATTTATTTATTGATTCATTTTTTTTGGTTACCTTTGGCAGCGCAAATATAACAAAAATTGCTTGTATTTTCAGCTTTTAAAATCAGCGCAAAACTTCGAATAAACATTTCATTATCCTACAAAACATGTTTTCCATTTTCAAAAAAGAATTACGAGCGTTTTTCAGTAATGCCACAGGTTATATTGTAGTCGGTATTTTCTTATTGTTAATGAGCTTATTCCTTTGGATTATTCCCGGAGAATTTAATATTTTAGATGCCGGATATGCCAATGTGGATGGACTTTTCTACCTGGCACCCTGGCTTTTTTTATTCCTCTGCCCCGCGGTAACCATGCGCTTTTTTGCTGAAGAGAAACAAACCGGAACCTGGGAATTACTTATTACCAAACCTATTGGAAAAATCCAACTCGTTTTAGGCAAATATCTGGCAGGTTTGCTTTTAGTTGCCACTGCTTTACTTCCAACCATTATCTATTATTTCACAGTTTCTTACCTTGCGGAACCTGAAGGGAATGTGGATTCCGGTGCATTTTGGGGCTCATTTATCGGGTTGTTTTTTCTGGCAGCCGTCTATGTAGCCATTGGAACTTTTGCCTCTTCGCTTACAAAAAATCAGATCATTTCGTTTATTGTTGCCGCAGTCATCAGCTTTTTCTTTTACTATGGTTTTGAAGTAATTGCAGGCTTTTTCACGAATGGTCAGCTTATACAAATATTGGATAATCTAGGAATTCATGCCCATTATAAATCCATGAGTCGTGGAGTAATTGATTCGAAAGATGTTGTTTATTTTGCAGTTGTATCAGCAGGGTTTATTGGTGTTACAAGTTGGAAAATTAGAAAGTAAAAAGAAAAAAAATAAGAATAATATGACAAATAACAGTAAGAAACCGTTGATATTAATTACCAACGATGATGGTGCGGATGCAAGAGGAATTGACGTATTGACACGATTAATGATGCAAATAGGTGATGTTGTGGTGGTTGCACCAGATGGAGCTCGCTCGGGACAATCCAGTGCATTGACCGTAACACAACCGATTCGTTTCACAAAATTGGAAGAAAAAGAAGGTCTGATTCGGTATTCATGCACAGGCACACCGACAGATTGTGTGAAACTTGCTTTGAATGAAATAGTGAAACAAACTCCCGACTTGGTGGTTGCTGGAATTAATCACGGATCCAACGCAGCCATCAATGTGATTTATTCAGGAACGATGGGAGCTGTACTCGAAGGTTGTGAAAATGGAATTATTTCTATCGGATTCTCTATCAATAATCATTCACTTGATGCTGATTTTACTAATTTTGAACCTTTTATTTTGGAAATAACACGAAAAACTCTACAAAACGGAATACCAAAAGGAACATGTTTAAATGTAAATGCACCGGTTGGTGAGATTGCCGGAATTAAGATTACACGTCAGTGTGAAGGGCACTGGACAAAAGAGTTTAAAAAATGCACCGACCCACATGGAAGAGCTTATTTCTGGCTCACCGGTTATTTTAAAAACCATGAGCCGGAAGCAAAAGACACTGACGAATGGGCAATCAGTGAGGGCTATATTTCCATTGTGCCGACAAAAATTGATATGACAGCTTATGAATTGATGGAAGAACTTAAGAATTGGAAAATATAATTCAAAGTTTGAAGAGTTTGAGGTTTGAAAGTTTGAAGAGCTACAGACAGTAGTCTTATAATCAATTATAATGCAACAATTAATAAATTTGAAGATTTAGAGATAGGAAGAAAATAGCAGTTTCTTTGCAGGGAAATTAATTCAGAAACCAAGAAATCTAATTCTTCAAAAGATTATGCACTAAAAGATCAAAATATCATCAGGATAAAAAACCACATATGTGAAGGTTTCTTTAAACCATTCAAACTTCTCAAACCTTTCAAACCCTTCAAACTTTTTAAACTCTTCAAACTATGAAACGCTTTAATCTTTTTTTATACGGATTTATTCCGGGGTTGTTGCTCCCGATAGCTTTTATGTGGGTATATCTGAACCGATTTTATCCTGGCGATTTGAGTTTTATTGAAATAATCACCCACCTTTTTCCTTCGCCATTATTTGGAAAACTCTGTTTGCTTTCCGTTATGCCCGATTTAATTCTGGTTTTTGTATTTTATAAATCCGACAGTTTTAAAATCGCAACCGGCGTTTTGTTAGGTAGTATGCCCTATTTAATTTCAAGTATTATCATGCTATAAAATTACAACTCACGGTTTTTCAAGGCATCCAAAAGTAACGGAATTTCGTCAACATCCACACCATTAACCATCAAATAAGGCTTATCTTCATTGAACGAATCGAGAAATAATTCCCGACTACCGTTAAACAACTCGATACTCTTTTGATAAAAGTTCAACGCTTCTTTCAAATTATGCTGACACCATGCGATGTGTCCGGCATTCAGATAATCTTGTGCAGTTGGTTCATTTTCAATCAATTTATTGCTTTGATAAGCTGCATTCGGGATATTTCCTGAAATAAAATTACACCAGACAATTGCCCGCCACACTTTTACATTATCCGTTTCCTTAGCGTCCAGTTTGTAATAAATACTCAAAGCATCTTTATATTTTTTTAATTCCAGATAACAATGACCAATTTGTAACAAAACGGAAGCTTGGTCGGGTTTCAAAAATTCAACATGTTGGTAGTATTCGAGTGCTTTTTCAAAATTGCCGGATAATCGATAACACATTGCCATTTTACGAACCGTCCATAAATCATCCGGCTGAATAATATCAGCTTTATGATACGCATCCAAGGCCTTATCGAGTTGTGATGTTTGCTGATACGAATATCCGATTTTCTGATAAATTGCCGCAGCAGGAGTTATTTCAATCAACAATTCTTCGAATAATTCTACTGCTTGTGCATAATGACTTTTGGAAAAATAGTACTCGGCAATGGCTTCTTTAAACTTTGTTTCCGATGACAATATATCAAAAAGATAAGTTTGGTGCATTAACAACGAATAGCCAAACATATCCGAAAAATCATGACGTTGCGGATGCAATTTAAAGAACCGGAATAAATCCTGAATATATTGCTTCGAAATATTTTTTGCAACCAAATCAGGTGTTAACATCGCTTCATCTTTATTCATTTCATCCATTTGTTCTGCTTCGGCACCCATCGAATGTTTCAACATTCCACGCTGTTGTTCAGGCATTTGAAGAATACTCAGACAAAATGAATATTTGTCAGAATTACACATGACCACGCTATTTACAAACGAAGATAGCAAGGTTTTTTCTTCCGATTTAAACAATTCATTTACAGCGGAGAATCCTGCATCAAAAGGTAAAAACCAATGCGAGATTTCTGAAAAAAACGGAAAGTTTTTGAGCATCGAAAATGTACTCATATACACATCGGCACCTTCCATTTGCATTTCGCTTAATTCCTGAAGTTTCTCCGACACACCACTTTTGTCAAGAATCTCCTGCCATTCCGGATTTTCTTCGCCCCATTCATCAATATTCACGATGCTGTCCGTGTCCATTTTATCTTTTAGCAACGGACTGATTTTCATCATTTCAGGGAGAATTTCTTCCCGCATTTTCTTCGAAATCTTATCAGTTTCGGCTGTTCCAATGATTTGAATGATAATATTCTGAAAATTTTCAACTACATGCTGATCATCAGCTAATAAAACCAATCGGTTGCGAATGGAAGGAAAGAAGGGAAGAAATCGGTTATAACGAGCCAGAACAAAACATAAACCAACCAAAGCGCGTTGCTTTACCCACATATCTGAAACAAGACAAGCATCAAAAAGCATCATCAGCTTTTTTTCATCAAACATACGCCACAAGTTTAGGGTAAGTGCCGAAACCATCAGATTCTTCTCAATCCGACCCGGATAATCTTCATTCAGAATTTTTGAATAAAGCGTTTTCTCATCGGTTTTGTAAAAGGTTGTCAGCCAAAATAATCCAAATAACTCAGGCTGAATAGATTCATAATTCGAACGTAATCTCTTTAATTCGGTTAGATGATTTTGCTTAGAGTCAATTAAAATTGATGATTGAGAATGATAATAATTCAAAGCTTGAAACAATTCCACACTTGAATTATATTTTTGATTATGAGGAAAATAACGTTTTTGAGTATATTCAAAACTACTTGAATTTCGGAGTAAAAGTTCTTCACGCAGTTCTGAAATCAATAAAAAAAGTTTGGCTTTCAATTTATTGTAGACAATTTTACGTTCAGGATCTTCTATCCCATCAACGTAGTATTGCAATAAATACTTGTAGGTTAGTTGTAAATCTTCCAGTCGATCGGAATATTCTCCAATTTGCAATTCTTTGACCAATAAACTGGTTTTTTCAAACGCATTGATTAATTGGAACGTCGAAAGAAAATGTAAAATCGATTTATATGTTGAATGAATTTGTGATGCGTTCATCTTATATGGTTTTTTAAAGCTAAATTCTATCAAAAAACCTGCCATTAAGTTGACCGCCTTATAAAACAGGACTAAACAGAATCAATCAAAACAATTTATCAAATGGAATTTATCCCATTTTGCTTATTTTTCGTAGTCGGTCTTCGTCAATTATTTTGAGCTTTCGACCATCCATGGCAATAACATGTTCATTTACAAAGTTCGACAAAGTGCGTATAGCATTGGATGTTGTCATGTTCGACAGGTTAGCGAGATCTTCTCGGGAAAGGTAAATACTGATAGTTGCTCCATCTTCCTCAACACCATAATTTTTCCGTAACAAAAGTAACGCTTCGGCCAGGCGACCGCGAATGTGTTTTTGTGTCAAATTGACAGTCCGAGCATCGGATGCTCCTAAATCGGTTGCCATTTCCTCCAAAAACCGATAACAAAATGCATTGTTGTGACGCAAGATGGAAATAAAAATATCAGACTTAATCATGTACACTGTCGAAGCTTCGAAAGCCGTGACATTGGTGTTATAGTTTTCATTAGCAATAATCGCCCTGTAACCGAAATGCTCTCCCGGTTTCAACATTCTGATAATTTGTGTCCGACTTCCTACACCTTCCTTATACACTTTCACCTTACCGCTTGCCAAAATCATCATGTGAGTAGGTACTTCTCCTTCACAATGTATCATTTCATTTTTCTTAAAATGATGTACAGAATAATTATTTCGCATAAATTGTCTTTCATCTGGAGTAAGAACATCCCAAACTGAAAGAATTTCGTCCAAAGGCTTAAGCTCTAAAACATGTTTTTTTGCCATAAAATTCTATGAAAATATGTTTGACAACAATGTTATAAAGCACAAATTTAGTGTTTTTTTGAGATAAAACCATGTTTTCATAAAAAAAACCGTGAAAATGAAAAGAAACGAGCCTTTTTAACGCCCACACAATTCATTTCAATCTTATTGATTAAAGGCAGATAA
The DNA here is from genome assembly GCA_038244215.1 of Bacteroidales bacterium. Classification (GTDB taxonomy): domain Bacteria; phylum Bacteroidota; class Bacteroidia; order Bacteroidales; family Paludibacteraceae; genus Paludibacter. The sequence goes on along the minus strand of JBBRTR010000007.1, from coordinate 16,378 downwards.
AAACAGTCTGTCACACAAAACAATCTATGACATCAGTATTCAAATTTAAATTATTACTTTTGTAGTATCTCTTTTGAAAAAATCGCTGATGAAAAAAACCCTTTTGTTAATTTTTATTGTGTTGAGTATATTGAAAACTTTCTCGCAAGAGTTTTCAATCAATGATTCCGCCGTCATTAGTCTGATCACTTGTTCTCCCGGCGAAGAAGTTTATTCAAAATTTGGTCACACGGCCATCAGAATAAAAGATTCTCAAAAAGGAATTGACGTAGTTTTTAATTATGGAATTTTTAGTTTCCAGACGGAAGATTTTTATTATAAATTTATCAAAGGAGAAACCGATTATCAACTGGGAATTTACGAAACAAATTTTTTCCTTCCTGAGTATGCTGCCCGAAATTCGATGGTGTGGGAACAAATATTGAACTTAACGCCTTCTGAAAAAAAAAATCTGGTCAATTTATTAATGGAAAATTACAGACCTGAAAATCGGGTTTATCGCTATAATTTTGTTTTTGATAATTGTGCCACTCGACCTAGAGATAAGATCCTTGAAGCATTACACGGTTTTGTACGATTTAAGGATTTATCCGATTCTAAAACTTTTCGACAATGGATTGGAATATATACCGGAACCGATACCTGGTTGAAATTTGGAATCGATTTGGTTTTCGGGCTTGATGCAGACCGTAATGCAACACGGAACGAAAGTATGTTTTTACCTGAAGTTTTAATGGCTGAGTTTCAAAGCGGACAGATTGCCGACCCAAAAACAGGAATCAGAAAATTAGTGTCTGACAAAATCGTTTTGGTCAATAAGAAAAATGAAGTGGAAAAAAGCACATTCTGGCTTTTCAAACCATTTTCGGTTTCTTTAATACTCCTGATTGTCGGTGTTCTACTTTCTTTTTGGGATATTTCACGTAAACGTGTTTTTAAACCGTTTGATACAGGCTTACTTATTTTAACTGGATTAGGCGGAGTTATTATCGCTTTTCTAATGTTTTTTTCTGTTCATCCTTTGGTAAGACAGAATTTGAACATACTTTGGATGAATCCTTTAAACTTAATTCTCGCTTTTGTTTTATGGATTAGGCCTTTGCGAAAGGGAATGTTTTACTATCAAATATTTAACATGCTTTTATTAGTCGGTGCCTTGTTTTCCTTTGCTTTATCATCGCAAGTGTTCAATGACGCGTGTTTTCCACTTATCGTATTGTTAATTATTAGAACAACCAGTTGGTTTGCCATCACCAAAAGAAGAATCTACAGAAATCGAAATCTTAACTAAAATAATCCTTTAACTAATGTCACTTACCGATAAAAACAGACAACCAAAACCACTCAGGTTCGTTGGAATTATTCCTGCACGTTTTGCATCAACACGTTTTCCCGGTAAACCTTTAGTAGATATTGGTGGAAAAACCATGATTCAACGCGTTTATGAGCAAGTTTCGAAAGTGATTGAGAATGTGTATGTTGCTACCGATGACAAGCGGATTTATGACGCTGTGGTTTCGTTTGGTGGAAAAGCTGTCATGACTTCAGAACAGCACAAAAGTGGAACCGATCGTTGTTATGAAGCTTTTAGCAAACTGGATGAATGGTTTGATGTGGTTATCAACATTCAAGGCGATGAACCGTTTATTCAGCCGGAGCAAATTACAGAACTTCAAAAGTGTTTCGACGAACCTGATACACAGATTGCAACTCTTGTAAAGAAAATTTCTGAAAATGAGAATTTTGAATCACTAAATAATCCGAACACCCCGAAAGTGGTTATCAATTCTAAAAATGAAGCCCTATATTTCAGTCGGTCGGTAATTCCTTACATACGCAGTACAAAAACTGACAAATGGACTTCACTTCACTCCTACTTAAAACATATTGGAATTTACGCATACAGGGCTGACATTTTGCAAGAACTGACCCAACTTGAGCAATCCCCGCTTGAAATTGCGGAATCTTTAGAGCAGCTCCGTTGGCTTGAAAATGGATACCGGATAAAAGTTGGATTTACTGATGCTGAAACGGTAGGAATAGACAGTCCTAAAGATCTGGAAAAGATTAAAGATTTACTTCTATAAAAAGATTTCCCGCAGATTACACAGAAAAAGATTCTGCAAAATCTGCGGAAAATTTCTGACATTATCAGGCAACTATTTCTGCAAAATCAGCAATGTGCTCATCCACATAAGCAGCTATAATTGATGTTTGTTCCTCTTCAATATCAAAATATCGTTCTTCCAACTCATCAAATGCTTCAAAATCAACATAAAGCGCATTGAATTCTTCGTCAGTGGTTTCTCGTTCCAATGTAGCTTTATTCGGATCGTATATTTCTTTTGCTTTGTAAATCAACTTCGATAATTCTACAGCACCAAATTGCTTTATTGCTTTTGCAAAGGGATTTCCAAAAATATATCCTCCGTATCCGTTTTGTATTAATTGCACAAAACCACCATCCCGCATTTCTGTCGTAAAAAAATGCCATGCCAGCAAAGTATGCTGAGTTCCATTCAGTAAAGGCATGGTTTTGGCAGTCAATTCGCCGCCTATTTCAGCAAGATATGCATCAATAAAAACATGTAAAAATTCATCCATGCCTTTTTCAGCAGCTTCAGCCAGTTGGCTATCTTTTAATTGAATCATTCTATTGTTTATTATATTATTGAACTAATATTTCTGCGCTGTAAGCCGGCAAATTTAGTTTTATTTTTTGACCTTTTAGCGTGAATGTGTTTTCAAAGACTGCTTTTAAATCTTCCACCTTGATTTCTGTTGGTAAGTCAAGATCAAATGATTTCGTTTCTTTGGAATTATTTATAAATACAACTGCTTCAAAACTAAAATATTTGCGGGCATAAACCCAACTATTTTTCGTTGTTTGGACAGTAATGAAATCACCATAAATCAAAGCCGGATTTTCACTTCTGGTGTGTGCCAAGGTAGCCACCTGATTCCAAAGTTTCTTTTCACGGAGATTCAACCCGCTAAACTTCATCATTCGACGGCAATCAGGATCATTTGCACCTGTCAACCCGATTTCGTCACCATAAAACACAACAGGAATCCCGGGAATTGTCATATTAAAAGTATGCATCAAAAATAACTTATCATAAGCTGTGGAATCAGTAATTCCGATTTCTCTTTGCCAACCGGCTGCTTTAGAATCTTCTCCAAATTTCAAATCGCCCGAAGCCAATGCCATAAAGCGTGGTTTATCATGATTTCCTGAAATATTCCCCATTAAATTATGACTGCCGTAAGTATAAAAACTCGATTTCAAAATCGACTGAACCTGTTGCAAATTACTTCCACCAACGCCTGCAAAAGTAGTATTCGCCACATCATACACATTGAAATCAAATTGTCCATCGAGCATTCCCGTTGTGAGATAACTGCTTATTAAATCAGGACTGCCATAGGTTTCACCAATCTGATATAAACCTTTACCACCATTTGCTTTTTTAATTTTCAAAGTCAGTTCACGCCAGAACTTCTCGGTAATATGCTTTGTAGCATCATGACGAAAACCATCTAATTTGAATTCATTCAGCCAAAACATTGCAGAATCGGTCATAATATCAACCACTTTCTGATTTGACAAGTCGAGTGTCGGCATAAAAGTATCAAACCAAGTCGTCAACCTGTATTCATCCCATTTTTCGGTATTCAACGTTCCATCAGGCAAATAAAGTGGCGCCGTCCATTCGGGATGTTGTTTGTAAAAGGGATGCTCAATATGAACATGATGTGCTACATAATCGAGTAAAATATTGATATTATTTTTGTGTGCATCAGCAACTAAATTCTTAAATTCCTGATTGGTTCCAAAACGAAAATCGACTTTCGATGACGAAATAGGCCAATAACCGTGATAACCTGAAAATTTGGTATTCATTGGTTTGTAAAATCCCCAGGGATCAAGCGGATTTTGATTAACAGGAGAAATCCACAAAGTATTCATTCCTAACTTTTTGAAATAACCATCGTCGATACTCTGTTGAATTCCGGCCAAATCGCCACCCCAATAATCTACTTTATGATTCACATCCGGCCGATTCAAGGGATGATCGTTGGATTTATCTCCATCTTTAAATCGGTCAATCAGTGCAAAATACATGATCTGAGCCTGCCTGTCTTCACGGGTTATCTTTTTTGAATCAACCAAAACTCCTCCTTTTTCGAGAGGAATCGACACATCATTACTCACTCCGAATTCGTTGCTTGCCCAAACCCGGATAAATGAACGATTCAGTTTTGACGCCTCGGCAGGAATGCTAATCATTATGACTCCATCATGAACCATCACATACTGAGACGGTAAGAGAAAATTCTGCCAATATACAAATACATTTTTTACATCATTTATTGTTTTCAAAGTAATGGATGACATTCCGAATTTATCGGTTCTCAATATCGGAAATTTTTCATCATCACCGGTAACCTGCAAAATGGAGTTGAATTTCCCGTAACCATTATCTACTTTATTCGGGTTTGTCGGATCGGCATTTTGGTCCCCATCCAAACTCAATTGATACAAATAAGTTCCGGGACTCAAATAAAGTGAAACTTCATAAATTCCTTTATCATTTAATTTTAAATCAGGTGTTTTCGAGACAGTCCAATCATTCATTTGGCCGGCAATCTGAACACGTTTATAGGTTTTCCCTTCAGGATTAAATAAAAAAACAAAATCCTTTTTATTTGTTTTCCGACAAGGAACTGAATAGGCAAGCCCTTTTATCCAAAGTTTCAAATCAACGAAATGTTCCATTTCTTTTGAAACAGTCAGCGTTGCCGTCATCTTATTGCTATCAATTTCACAAACAAGATTTTTAGAGGAACTTGTAATGGAATCAATTTCAGTAGGATCAAGAATAAAATCCTGTAAATAAACTGTATTTTTCCCCACTTGAAGCGTTAGCAACGAATTCAGATTTTTTGAATTTATCGAATCTGTTGGTACGTTTAATCTGGGTTGACAAGCCGTTAACGCTAAAAGGAGAATAAATAATAAATGATTCCTTTTCATATGGTTACATATTTGTTTTGTGAATATATTTTTCAATATAGGTTTTAAATGAAGACTTTTTCATAAACTATTTTAATTCCAAAATCAAAACCGTTTTTGAAGGAACGTTAATTGAATTCTGCAAATTATATATTTTTCCGGTTGTAATTTCTGTTCCTATGGTTTTTAAAGCAAGCATTTCATTAAATCTACTTAATGTAAGCTCTTTATCCGTTTGATTATTGTTCGCAATTATCATAATCGTTTTCTGATCATTATATCTAAAATTCACATAAATTCCATTTTCAGGAATAAATTGTTTCATTTTTCCAGATTGTAATACCGGATTATTTTTACGATAATTCAACAACTTTTTTAGGTAATCAAATACGTCATTTTCAGCGTTTGTTCTGCCTTCGAGAGTAAAAGCATTCCGTCTGTCTGCTTGCCATCCACCCGGAAAATCAAAGCGTGTTCCTTCGTAACTTCCTGCAATTCCATCCAGCATAATTTCCGTTCCGTAATAAATCTGAGGATAACCGCGCGATGTAATCAACATTGCCAACGCCATTTTGTATTTAGCAACATCCCGTTTCACATTCGTTGAATAACGTTCAATATCATGGTTATCCAAAAAATTCATAACTAAATTTGTGTTTTGATACACAAAATCCTGAGCATAGAGCGAATAGAAACGAGCCATTCCAGTATCCCAACTTTCCTTTTCATTAAAGGCTGCACTGAAAACATCTTTCAAGCAAAAATCCATCACACTGGTCAGGCGAGAATCAAAACCGTCTTTATTATTGTTACCCGATTGATAATAAGCAATTTCAGCAGGGGTTTTCACCCAACATTCGCCGACAACGTTCATATTTGGATATTCATCGCGAATGGCTTGAATGAACTTTGACGCTGTTTTAATATCGTTGTAGGGATACGTATCAACACGCATTCCATCGATATTGGCTCTTTCAATCCAAAAGATATAAACCTGTTTCAAATAATCAAAAAGCAATGGATTTTGCAGATTCAAATCAGGCATATTAGGAGCAAACCAACCGTGTGTCAGTCGATATAAATCTTTTTCAGACGCATGAGGATCGGTCCATGCCGTCATTCGATAGTTCGACGAAGTATAGCTTGACCAGGTATTATACCAATCTTTTGATGGTAAATCTTTCGACCACCAATGTGACAAACCGCAATGATTAGGAACCACATCAATAATTAGTTTCAGATTATGAACGTGGCAGCTATCCGAAAGTCGCAGGTAATCTTCATTTTTACCCAATCGTGGATCAATTTTATAATAATCAGTACAAGCATATTGATGATAGGAATATTGCGTATCATTATCATCAAAAAGCGGTGTTGTCCAAAGTGCTGTAATTCCCAAATCGGCCAGATATGGAATTTTGGAAATAATTCCTTCAATATCACCGCCATGTCGCGCTCCCGGAATTTCACGATGAACTCCTTGATGATAGCCAGATACAGAATCATTGGCAGGAATTCCATTGGCAAATCGATCCGGCATCAATAAATAAAGTGCATCCCTTTCTGTGAAACTTTTTCGTTCATCAGAATTTTCAATTCGTTTTTTTAACTCGTAAATAATCGTTTGATTTTTCTTGTCCTTTTTAAGAACAATATTAAACTTTCCGGGCTTTGCTTCTTTGGAAATATTCAAATATAGAAAAACATAATTCGGATTATCCGTCAATTGTTTACGAGATATTGAAACTCCCGGATAAACGATTGAAATTTCGGTTTTACTTATATCAACACCATATAACATGATTTGAAGTTCGGGCTGGTTCATTTCTGTCCACCAAAAAGTCGGTTCTACACGCTGAACCCACGATTCTGCTTTAGCTTGAAGTTGTAAAACAAGAACAATTGAAATAAATATCAAAATAAATCTTCTCATATATAAAAATTATTTTTGAAATTTCAATTCATGATTTCTTCCTGACTTTCAACTGAAATCTTTACTGCTTTATTGTTGACAAATAAATCAATTTCCGGCCCTTTAATATTCTGTATGATGGTGCGTTTCTTTTCAACACGAATATTCAGCTGATTTCCTCGGAAAAGGATATTGAAAGCAAAAGCATTCCATTTATCTGGAATTTGTGGACTGAAATGCAATTTATCTTCTTTCACCCGCATGCCGCCAAATCCCTGAACAATGGAGAGCCATGTTCCTGCCATACTTGTAATGTGTAGTCCATCAGCCACTTCATTATTGTAGTCATCCAAATCAAGACGAGCTGTACGTAAATACAAATCATACGCTTTTTGCTTTTCACCGATTGCACTTGCAACAATTGAATGTGTACACGAGGAAAGCGATGACTCGTGAACAGTAAGCGGTTCGTAGAAATCAAAATTCTTTTTAATGGTTTTCAGGTCGAAATGATCTTCGAAAAAGTATAATCCCTGCACAACATCAGCTTGTTTGATAGGCGAAGAACGTAAAATCCGATCCCATGTCCAATGCTGATTGATTGGTCTTTGCGATTCAGGAATATCTGCTGCTAGGGTGAGTTCTTTATCTAAAAATCCATCTTGCTGAAGGAAAATACCCAACTCCTTATTTTCAGGAAAATACATATTTTCAATAATTTCTTTCCAACGAAATAATTCTTCGTTTAATAATTTAACATCGTGAGTCAGATCTTCAAATGCTCTGAAATTTGATTGCTTCACTTTATCAATACATTCGATGGTATATTTCAAACACCACACGGCAATATAATTTGTAAACCAATTGTTGTTAACATTATTTTCGTACATATTCGGTCCGGTGACACCTAAAATCATGTATTTTTTTCTTTCCGATGAAATATTAACCCGCTGACTCCAAAATCGGGAAATCCCAATCAACTCCTTCAGACCATATTCTTCAAGATAATTGTAATCTCCTGTATAACGGATATAATTAAATATAGCATAGGCAATTATCCCATTCCGGTGAACTTCTTCAAAAGTCAGCTCCCACTCGTTATGACTTTCACTGCCATCAAAAGTAGAAATGGGAAATAATGCGGCCCCATTCGTAAAACCCAGTTTTTCAGCATTTTGAATTGCTTTTGGTAAATGTCTGTAGCGATAAAGCAAAAGATTCTTCGAAACATTTTGTGGTGATGTACAAAGATAAAACGGAATGCAAATCGCCTCTGTGTCCCAACGGGTTGCACCGGCATATTTTTCACCTGTAAATCCTTTCGGACTGATATTCAATCGCGCATCGTTACCGTTGTAAGTCTGATTCAACTGAAAAATACTATAGCGAATAGCTTGTTGAGCTGCAATATCACTATCAATAATCACATCAGATTGCAACCATTTTTCAGCCCAAACAGCCGTATGGTCTTCGAATAATTTGTTCCAACCTTTTTTCTTTGCAGCCCGAGCCAGTGTACAAGCCCGTTCGGTCAACTCCTCACGTGGATGATTTAATGAATTTATTACCGCAACATATTTATTCAAACAAACCGTATCACCAATCCGCACATCGGTTCCAATGCTGAATCCTGCTACTTTTTCTTTCTCTATTTTGGTTGGATTTACATTCATTTGTTCATTATTTTTGTACAAAACATAAGTTAATGCAGCACAAACATGGAAATCATTCCGTCGGGTCTGAGCCCAGAGATGAGAAACGTCCTGTTCTGTTTTTGTCTGTAGAACATTCCAGTACAATTCATTATAATTTGTATATTGATTTTTTACATCACCATCAATCAAAGGTAGAAATGAAATACGTCCTTCATAATTCAATGATTTCACAGAATAACTAATTGCTCCGATTTCTGTTTCGGCCATGCTCAAAAATCGTTTTACAGTAACCTGTATCCTGTGACCTTTAAATGAGACTGCTTCAAAAGATCGTTCCAGAAAACCTTCACGCATATTGAGTACACGTTTGAAATTCTGTACATCCCATTCAGCCAAATCCAACCGGTCGTCATTCAACCTCACACTTATTGCCGTCCAGTTTGGAGCGTTAATAATACGTTCGTTGGTGTCGGAATATCCATTTTTCCAGTTACCACGTTCAGCTCGTTCCGGGAAATAAATACCGGCGATATACGATCCAAGCATTGTTTCGCCGGAATAATACTCTTCAAAATTCGCGCGCTGACCAATATGGCCGTTTCCCAAACTGAAAATACTTTCGGAAGCAAGTTGTTTATTTACATGAAAACCCTCTTCAATAATACACCAGGGGTCGGTTTGCAGGTATTTGTTCATAATATTTGTTATTTATCGTTTCGTGTTCTTTGTTTTGTGTTTTGCGTTTAGTGTTTAGTGTTCTGCGTTTAGTGTTCTGCGTTTAGTGTTCTGCGTTTAATTTATCTTATGTTTGACATTCTCATTTATAAGCAACGAAAGTCCACTGGCAATTATAAATGAAACACCTGCCATTACAATACATAAAATCGGATTATCATGAAAGAAGTATTTCAATATTAAACCGGTTGTTATCCCACTTATAATCTGAGGAATAGTAATCGACATATTAAACAATCCCATAAACATTCCCATTTTTTTGGGTGGAATTGAATTTGCGAGCATAGCATAAGGCATGGCTAGAATGCTTGCCCAGGCAAAACCGATTCCAATCATCGGAATTATTAAATAATGCGGATCTTTAAATATCAAAAATGAAAGTAATGAAATTCCTCCGATTAATAACGATATCGAATGTGTTCCTTTTTTTGAAAGATATTTTGCGAAAAACGGAAGAGACAAAGCAATCATTGCCGAAATACCATTATAAACTCCAAACAGAATTCCAACCCAATTACCTGCTTCCTGAAAAGCTATAGAATTTGGATCGGTTGTTCCGTAAAACTTCAAAGCAACTGCCGGAGTTGTGTAAACCCACATGGAAAATAATGCAAACCACGAAAAAAACTGAACCAGCAATAATTGAATCATTACCGGCGGAATGAAAAATTTCTCTTTTATTTCTTCTTCCTTTTGTTCTGAAAGCTGCTCTGGTGGATATTCACTTGTACTAAAAACAGTCCATAATATGCTTAATATCAACACAACTGCACCTATATAAAATGAAAAAGCAACATTGTCAGGAATTAATCCGTGTGCACCTGCATCTTTTGAAATCCCAAACCAGTTGCCAAGAATATAGGGTAACCAGGAACCAATTACGGCTCCTATTCCGATTAATAGCGTCTGAACTGAAAAACCAAGTGTGTGTTGTTCTTCGGGCAATTTATCAGCAACCAGAGCTCTAAATGGTTCCATCGAAATATTAATAGAAGCATCCATTATCATCAACAAGCCACCACCGACAAACATGGGTGCAATAACATTGGAAAGATGCGGCGCATTTGGCATTAAAATCAAAGCTATACTCGTAAGAATTGCTCCGACCAAAAAATAAGGACGTCTTCTCCCAATTCGGGTCCAGGTTTTATCACTAAAATACCCAATCACCGGCTGAATCAGCATTCCGGTAATCGGAGCAACCAGCCAAAACCAACTCAGGTGTTCAACATTTGCACCAAAAGTCAATAAAATGCGTGATGCATTTCCATTTTGTAATGCAAAACCAAATTGAATTCCGAGAAAACCGAAACTCATATTCCAGATTTGGGAGAAGCTAAGTTTTGGTTTTGCGTTCATTGTTCATTGTTTAGTGTTCATTGTTTAGTGTTCATCGTTTAGCGTTTAGTGTTCATCGTTTGGGGTTTAGCGTTTGGTGTTCAACGTTTTGTGTTCATCGTTTAGTGTTCATCTTTTAGTGTTTAGTGTCATCTTCATTATCTTTTTTGAATTTTATTCCTTTAAATTCCGAGTTTTTAAGATAACTAATAAATTTGCCTAATCTTTCGGTTAATGAGATCGTTTCTTTTATGAGAAAATCAAATTCTTCATTTGTGATATATCCAAAGTCAAAGGCTCTGTAAGTTTGTGACCGAACTTCTCCTAAAGAACCTTTTGAAAAAGTCAAGAAATTTATGAATTCTTTATTTCCACCTCTTTCAAAACCTTCGGCGATGTTATCCATTACTGATCCACTGGCACGCTTTATTTGATCTTTGAGTGAAAAGTCTTTTGAGAATTTTTCTTGGCAAGTCAATTTAAAAACGAACTTACAAATCTCTCTTGACTTTTGCCAAACTTCCAAATCCTCGAATCTGTGAATTGTTGCCATAATAAATAATGATTTATGATGAAAAAAACTTTAAACTCTTATTGCAAAAAATAAACGAACGCTAAACACCAAACGCTAAACACTAAACGATGAACACTAAACGATAAACGATGAACGATAAACGATGAACGATAAATATCGAGCAAATCCTACCTCGTCGTTCCCCTAATAATCAGATTCGTTTTCACAATCTTATTCGTGTACTGCCCATGCGTAATTCCATTAATCTTATCCAACAAAAGACTGGCGGCATTCATTCCCATTTCGTAACCATGCTGCTCGACGGTACTGAGCATTGGATCGCAGGCTTTAGCAAGTTCTCCATCTGAGAATCCCATAATGGCAATATCTTGAGGAATACGAAGTTTGGCAAGTTTTACGGCATATAAAATTCCAGCTGCGCAATGGTCATTTATTGCAAAAAAACCATCAGGACGATTCGGTCTGTCTAGTATTTCAGGAGTTATAATGATGGCTTCCTCGCGGGTATCACAAACTTTTATCAGAGTTTCGTCAACCTGAAGTCCGTATTTCCTGAGTGCATCGAGATAACCGTTTTTACGGTTTTTCGAAATTTCGAGATGAAACGGTGAACTGTAAAAAGCAATCCGTTTGCAACCGGTTTGTATCAGATATTCAACAGCAGCAAAAGCACCCACATAATCATCAACCACAACACGGTCGGTGTTGATTCCTATGCAAATTCGATCGAAAAAGACCAGTGGAATATCGCTGTCAATTATTTCCTGAAAATGATCGTAGTTTGTAGTATGTTTTGACAAACAGGCTAAAACTCCTGAAACGCGGGTAGCTATTAATGCCTCAGCATTCCGGACTTCCTTTTTGTAATTTTCGCTTGATTGACAAATAATTACATTAAATCCTTCCTTATTTGCGATTTGCTCAATGCCGGAAAGAATTGAAGAGAAGAAATAGTGAATTAATTCGGGAACAATTACACCAATTGTATTGTTTTTACTCATACGAAGGCTTAATGCCAGCGTATTGGGTTTATAATTAAATTCTTTGGCGTATTTATTTACTGCATCTTTTGTGTTCTGACTAATATCAGGATGATTTTTTAATGCACGTGAAACGGTCGAAGGTGAGATATTGAGCGCCCGCGCAATATCTTTAATGGTGATTTGAGGTTTTTTCATGTGCTATATTTGCTATTTTAAATCAAATCTAAGGATTTAAATTAAATTATTAAACTTAACTTATCTGATATACAGCTATTTAATAAACTGTATAAAAATTCCAGAATTTATATTAGATCTTTTAATAATTTCTACTTTGCAAAAGTAAAATAGTTTATCCAAATAAAAAATTATTTTCGCAAAAAAATAAAATCATTTCGCAAACGTTTGCGTTGTATTTTTCATTTATAATAAGAAACAATGAATACATATAATCATTAAAGGTTTATTTTTGCTCGTAAATTATTATAAATTTTAAAATCGGGATTACGCATTTATGATGAGATAATTAAAAACCGATTTGAAATTAAATCAAATTTTTAAGAAAATAATATAACTAAATTCTAGTATCAACCTTAAAAAAATCAATGCATGAAGTACAATCACTTTAAGCTAAAATTGCGTTCATTTGCAATCGTTTTTGTATTGTTTGTTTTTGGTATTGTTGCCAATGCTCAACAAATAAACGTTACCGGAGTAGTAAAAGATGCTGCAAGCGGAGAACCAATTATCGGTGCCAATATTTTAGAGAAAGGCACAAGAAATGGTACAATTACCAACCTGGATGGAGTATTTACACTTTCTGTTTCATCAAATGCCACATTGCAAATCATGTATGTGGGTTATTCAACAGTTGAAATTCCTGTTTTAGGCAAAAAAAATCTTGTTATTTCGCTAAAAGAAGATGCCATTGCACTTGGTGAAGTGGTAGCTATCGGTTACGGTGTTGTTAAGAAAAATGATGCAACCGGATCGGTTACAGCTATTAAACCCGACAAATTAAATCGTGGTCTTACAACAAATGCTCAAGACTTGATAACAGGTAAAATTGCAGGTGTTGTCGTGACTTCGGGAGGTGGAACTCCGGGTGGAGGTGCAACTATTCGAATTCGTGGTGGTTCATCTTTATCAGCAAGTAACGATCCATTGATTGTAATTGATGGTTTAGCTATGGATAATGATGGCATAAAAGGAGTTGCTAATCCTTTAAGTACTGTAAATCCAAATGATATAGAAAGTTTTACAGTATTAAAAGACGCTTCCGCAACTGCCATTTATGGCTCAAGAGCGTCGAATGGTGTAATTATTATTACCACAAAAAAAGGAAAAGCAGGAACAAAACCTAAAATTTCTTATGATGGAAATGTTTCAATAAGTACTATCCGAAATAAAATTAAGGTTTTAACCGGTGATGAATTTCGCAATTATGTGGACACATTGTATAAAGGCAAACCGAATATACTTTCAAAGCTTGGCGCCCCTAATACTAACACTGATTGGCAAAATCAAATTTATCAGGTAGCAATTAGTACCGATCATAATATTAATATTACTGGCGGATTAAAACATATGCCCTATCGTTTTTCTGTTGGTTATACAAATCAAGAAGGTGTAATTAAAACTTCAAATTTCGAACGTTATACTGGAGCATTCAGTTTAAATCCATCATTCCTTGATGATCATTTAAAAATCAATTTGAATGCAAAAGGGATGTTAGTGAAAAACAGATACGCGGATGGTGGTGTAGTAGGTTTGGCTTTGTCAATGGATCCAACTCAACCGGTTACGTCTGATGCAGCTGCTTATGCACCTTTCGGTGGCTATTGGGAATGGTTAAGTGGTGCATTACCAAATTCTCAGGCAACAAGAAATCCTGTAGCAACTCTAAATCAAAAAACAGATGTTGCACATTCCAAAGATTTTATTGGAAGTGCAGAAATTGATTATAAATTTCATTTTCTTCCTGAAATGAGAGCACATTTAAATTTAGGTATAGAAGCATCGACAGGTAAGCAAGATTTATATATCAGTCCTCAATCTGCTGGCAACTATCCATATGGTAGAGAAGGCTATGATGAGCAGAATAAAACAAATAAATCGCTTAACTTCTATTTACAATATGCAAAAGAAATTGATAAAAGTAAGTTTGATATTATGGGCGGATACGAATGGCAACATTTCTATCGTGACGGAACCAGCGAATATCAAGGATTACAAAAGAATATTTACAATCCAACCCTTAAAGATTCTGTAGGATATAGTTACATATATACTCCATTTAAAACAGAAAGCTATTTAGTATCGTTCTTTGGTCGTTTAAATTACTCTTATGCTAATAAATATCTTGCTACTGTAACGCTAAGAGAAGATGGAACATCTCGTTTTTCTGCTGCAAATCGTTGGGGTTTATTCCCTGCAGCTGCTTTAGCATGGAAAATTAATGAAGAAGATTTCTTGAAAGATAAAGATATTTTTTCTGAATTAAAACTGCGTTTGGGTTATGGCATTACCGGTCAACAAAACATTAATCAAGGAGATTATCCATACATTCCTGTATATACAACCAGTCAGGTAGGTGCTTATTATCAATTTGATACGACATATGTAACAACTTCTAGACCTGATGCTTACAACACAAAATTAAAATGGGAACAAACAGCTACCTCGAATGTAGGACTTGATTATGGCATTCTAAACAATCGAATTTCAGGTTCGGTTGATTATTATTACAGGCTTACTACCGATATGATTAATGTTGTTTCAGTTCCTTCAGGTACAAACTTCAGAAGTAAAGTTATAAGTAATATCGGTTCACTTTATAATAGAGGCTTGGAATTTTCAATCAATGTAAAGCCAATTGTCAGAAAGGATTTTACTTGGGATATAAATTACAATGTTACATACAACCAAAACAAAATCACGAAATTGACTACAGGGGATCAACCGGGTTATATTGTTGAAACTGGTGGTACTTTTCAAGGATCAGCACAAGCTCATGCAGTAGATCATCCGGCAAACTCATTTTACGTTTACAAACAAAAATATGATGCTGCCGGCAAACCTATTGAAGTTGGAGCTCCAATTGATCCAAATAATACTAGTCTTCTTGCTAAAAACACTGATGGAAAATATCACGCGACTGATGCATTTGCAGATTTCAATAATGACAGTATAATTAACGCAAAAGATAAATATTTTGATCACAATCAGAATGCAGATGTTACCATGGGATTATCTTCAAAAATAATATATAAAAACTTTGATTTTGGTTTTACACTACGAGCAAGTATTGGAAACTATATATATAACTCTGTCGCTGCTGGAAATCTCAATGTAGGTGAAACCGGAATTTGGAATCCATTATTATATTTCCAAAACAAACCAACATCTGCTTTTGATGCAGATTTCAAAGGAACTTCAACATTGACGTTCTTATCAGATTATTTTGTTCAAAATGCTTCCTTTGTTCGATGTGATAATATCACATTAGGATATAGTTTTAAAAATCTTTTTAAAGCAATTTCAAGCGGACGCATTTATGCTACTGTTCAAAACCCATTTGTAATTACGCCTTATAAAGGATTAGATCCTGAAATATATGGCGGGATAGATAATAATATTTATCCAAGAGCTATGGTTACATTAGTAGGTGTTTCCCTTAACTTTTAATTATCAACTTATAAATAATAGAATATGAAAAATAAGTTTAATAATATATCAAATATCATTGTGATATTTTGCATTGCCCTTTTCGCTGCTTCATGCGTCAATGATTTGAATGTGACTCCGATTAACCCTCAGGTTACTCAAACTTTTGACCAAAATGCTGTTTTTGCAAAAGCATATGCTGCGTTTTCACTAACCGGTCAACAAGGTCCCGCGGGCAATATTGATATTGATACAGAAATTACAGATGAAGGAAAATCCGCATTATACAGATGTTTGTGGAATTGTAACGAACTCACCACTGATGAAGCAATTTGCAGTTGGGGAGATGTAGAAGTAATTGAATTGAATACGAATTCATGGTCATCAAGTAACCCTACATCAGGAAGCATCTATGACAGATTTTATTTTGTAATTTCAATATGTAATCACTTTTTGGAACAAACAAGTACAATTACCGATAATTCAACAGTAAAACAACGTGCTGAAATTAGATTTTTGCGCGCACTGTCTTATTATTAT